>JAGODW010000062.1 GCA_017998025.1 Spirochaetales bacterium | reverse complement strand
GGACATCTGCCGGAATTTCGCAACGGATATCACCGCTTTCCTGCCAAAGATGGAAGAGGACTTAGCCGGTAATAATTTTGATGGGTTGCAACAGAAAAGCCGTTCTCTGAGGAATCTGGCTCTGCTGTTGGAAAGGGAAGAGTTAGCCCGATCGTTGGATATGTTGCAGAAAGTTTCTGCAGGGGGAGACTTCGCAGAGTGCACCCGGATCCTCCAGGCAGTGATTCCCGAACTGTTATTTATCCGGGAGCAGATCTCTTTGTTGCTTACGGAGAAAGAGGACTCTCAAATCAAGATAGGTTAAGGATCAAGTTTTTTCCCTATAGGGGATAAAGAGACTGCCCCCTTTTTAAGGCAGTCCCTATAACCCTAGCGGCTGTATCCCTGCTCCAGCCGTTTTATCGGTTGATCAATTGCACCAGGTGTTTCTCGCTTCTTCCTAACGCTTCGGCTACCTGATTCCCCGGACCCGATAGGCCGAAATCGTCCAGGGTGAAGAGATCGCCGGGAGACTGTACAAACCCTTCCCATCCCTGAGAGCTTCCCAGCTCTGCTACGATGGTTCGCACCCCGGCAGGAAGGATTTTTTTTCTGAAATCCTCTTTCTGCGCCAGGAACTGTTCCCGGCAAAGCATTGAAACCACTCGAACATTCTTTTTTCCCGACAGCTCTGTGGCTTTTAACGCGAGGGATACTTCGGACCCGGTTGCAACGATCACCAGGTCAGGTTTCCCTTCTGCTTCTTTTACAATATACGCCCCCTGCTGAGCCGTTTTCTTCCAATCTTTATCTGCCTTGGGATACACTTCCAGGTTCTGCCTGCTTAGAACCAGCGCGGTAGGACCATCAACGCGGGACAATGCAGTCTTCCAGGCCCAGGCTGTCTCTTCTCCATCTCCCGGTCTAAAAACCCGGAGGTGGGGAATACTTCGGAGGCAGGCAATCTGCTCTATCGGCTCGTGAGTTGGGCCGTCTTCTCCCACAAAGATCGAATCATGGGTAAAGAGATAGATCACCGGCTGCTGCATCAGGGCTGCCAGGCGAATAGCAGGTTTCATGTAATCGGAAAAGACTAAAAACGTAGCACAGAAGGCTCGTAACCCACCGTACAGGCTGATCCCATTGGAAATACCCCCCATGGCATGCTCCCGCACACCGTAGTGGAGGGTGCGGCCCGTGGGATTTTCCACGGAGAAGTCTCCGTATTCGGGCAGGGCTGTATTGTTTGAAGGGGCGAGATCCGCGGATCCTCCTACCAGGTTGGGGATTTGTTTGGCAATCATCTGAAGGCACTTTCCGCTGGCAGCCCGTGTAGCTACTTTTTCGCCGATTTTATACTCGGGCAACGATAAAGTCTGGTATGGATCCGGATTTTTAGAGACCCAGCGGTCCCATTCCTTTCGAAGATCCGGGTTTGCCTTGCTCCAGGTTTCAAAGAGAGTTTTCCAATTCTGGTAAGTTTTTTCCCATCGTTTCTGTTGATCCGCGAAATAGGCAACTGCATCGGGATGCACAAAAAATTCCGCATCTTCCGGAACCCCTAACGCCCGTTTTGCCGCCTTAACCTCATCGGTTCCCAATGCTGCTCCGTGTACTTCGTGGGAACCCTGTTTGTTGGGAGCCCCCTTCCCGATCACAGACTTGAGGATAATGAGAGAGGGGCGGGTTGTTTCCCTTTTAGCCCGGGAAATCAGTTCTGCCGTATCTGGAATATCATACATATCTCCCTTTAGAACCTGCCATCCATAGGCTTCGAACCTCTTTCCTACATCTTCTGTAAAGGTGATATCGGTAGATCCTTCGATCGAGATCTTATTAGAATCGTAGAAAACGATCAGCTTTCCTAAGCGAAGATGCCCCGCGAGGGATGCAGCCTCAGAGGCAATTCCTTCCATCATACAACCATCTCCTGCCAGGGCATAGATGAAGTGGTCTACGATTTTATGCTGCGGGGTGTTGAATTTTCCGGCGAGCATTCTCTCTGCAATGGCCATGCCTACGGCATTGGAGATTCCCTGACCCAGGGGGCCTGTGGTGGTTTCTACTCCGGGGGTATGCCCATATTCTGGATGACCGGGAGTCTTTGAATGAAGCTGCCTGAAATTCTTAATATCCTCCAGCGTAAGAGAATAGCCGGATAAATGAAGAAGTGAATACAGGAACATGGATCCGTGCCCCGCGGAGAGAATAAACCGGTCCCGATTCGGCCAGGAAGGATCCTGAGGGTAGTGGGATAGTATCTCCCCATAGAGGAGAGCGCCTAATTCCGCACAGCCAAGGGGCAATCCCGGGTGTCCTGAGTTTGCCTTCTGAATAGCATCCATCGAAAGGGTCCGTACAGAAAGGGCAACAGCCTGTAGTCTCTTTACGTCCATTGGTAAAACCTCCGTGATTTACGTTCCATAAAGCTATGAAAGATCATAATCGATTCGTTCAGATTATGAAAGATGTCTCTCCCTGTTGAAAAAGGGACTAGGCTCAGGTACAATCCTCCTTATGGAAAAAGCTAGTATTGCTGTTCTTGCCGGGGATGGGATCGGCCCGGAGGTTATGCAGGAAGCATTGAAGGTACTTGCCGTTGTTGCAAAACGGTTTCAGTTTTCCTATCAGCTAAAGGAAGCGGATGTAGGAGGAATCGCTATTGATACGCACGGGAAGGCGTTGCCGGAACAGACCCTTGAGGTGTGCAGGTCGAGCGATGCGATTCTCTTTGGTTCTATAGGCGGCCCCAAATGGGAGTCTCTTCCTCCGGCCGAGCAGCCAGAACGGGCAGCACTTCTTCCCTTACGAAAGATATTTGATCTCTACGCGAACCTGAGACCCGCGATTGTTTTCCCTCAATTGAAGGAGGCCTCCCCTCTTAAGTCGGAAATTGTAGGAGAAGGGTTCGATGTAATGGTCATCCGGGAGCTCACCGGAGATATCTATTTCGGGCAGCCAAAAGGCCGTGAGGGATCCGGAGAGGATGAACGGGCTTTTGATACGATGAATTATTCCCGGAGAGAGATCACCCGTATTGCCCGGGTAGCGTTTGAAACAGCCCGTCTGCGGGGGAAAAAGGTTACTTCGATAGATAAGGCCAATGTACTTACCACCATGGTATTCTGGCGGGAAGTGGTGAACGAGGTGGCAAAGGAGTATCCTGATGTGATGCTTCAGCATATGTACGTGGATAACGGGGCTATGCAACTGGTAAAGAATCCTCGACAATTCGATGTGCTTCTCTGCGGAAATATGTTCGGGGATATTCTTTCCGATGAGGCTGCGATGATTACCGGCTCTCTGGGAATGCTCCCCAGCGCCAGTTTAAATCGGGAGAGGAGAGGAAAGAACGGGAAGGTGTTTGGGCTCTACGAGCCTGCCGGCGGTTCGGCTCCGGATATTGCAGGAAAGGGTATTGCGAACCCTATTGCCCAGATTCTATCAGTAGGACTGATGCTGAAGTACACCTTTGAAGTAGCGGGTGCGTATGAGGCTGTGTATCAGGCTGTTTCGCGTGTTCTCGATAAAGGGTACCGAACAGCGGATATCTTTTCCCCCGGATGCATCCAGGTGGGAACTGCGGGGATGGGGGACCTGATTGCTGCTGCAATATAAGTACGTTTTTATCGGCGTCGGTTTAGTTCTTCCAGCACTTCTCGTAAATCGATATCTTCTGCTTCCAGCAGTACGAGAAGATGGTAGATAAGATCCGCCGCTTCGAACGCAATATCTTCCCGGCGCCGGGCTAAAATGAGTTCTATAGCCTCTTCTCCTGTTTTTTTACGAATCTTCTCTATCCCGGAGTTGAAGAGGTATGTGGTATACGATCCCTCCGGACGGTTTGCCTTTCGTTCTTTAATGACCTGGATCAGCGAATCAAGTATCCCTTCCAGAGCCCGGGGAAACGAGGGTTCTGGAGGCTGAGAGACAGGATGATCGGAAACAGAGTGTGTAGAACCAGCGGCTTCCTCCTGCAGGTTCCTCTCCGATAGGTCGGATGAGGAAGAGAGAGAAACCTCTGCATAATAGTAGAACTCTCGATCTTCCATCGTTTTCAGGCGAGCTTCGTTCCCGTTGGGCAAGAGGCGATCCGTATCCGGATGAATAGCCCATAGAGCCCCCTGTTCGATGCTCTTGGTATATCCTTTCCGATTTGTATAGGCGAGAAACAGGAACCGACCCGTCTCATCACATACAATCAGTGGAAGCGTATCTTCTTTCATATGTTCTCCTGCCATTACCATTCGATCTGTGAGGGTTGCGGATAGATTCGGAGTAATGATGCCAGGTTTATCTTTCTTTCATAGAGGGCTTTACCCACAATTGCCCCCACAATACCCTGGTTTTCTAATTCAGCCGCTTTCCGTATATCCTGCTCAGAAGACACTCCCCCCGAAAGCACCACGGGAAGACCGGAAATCTCCGCAATATGAACCGTACGCTCAAAATCCGGGCCTGTTAATGTACCGTCCCGGGAAATATTCGTATAGATAATCCCGCATACCCCCATATTCTTTGCCCGCCGAGCGACTTCGGTATCGGGGATTCCCGTACCCTCCTGCCATCCGGATATTCGCACTTCTCCATCACGGGCATCGATCCCCGCTAAGAACCGTTTTCCATACCGGGATACCCACCGGGCTACGGAATCCGAATCCTTCACGAGAATCGTACCCAGGATCAGCCGATCCACTCCCCTATCGATCAACTCTTTTACATCTTCTTCCGATCGTATTCCTCCCCCCACTTCGAGGATACAGGGCATGGTTTCCCGTATGCGGCGAATCACCTCCCGATTTGTCTTTCCTTCTCCCCGGGCAGCATCCAGATCGACAATATGGATTCTTCGAATCCCCAGGGTTTCGAAAGATCGGGCCTGTTCTACCGGATCCGAATCATAGTATACGGCGTTTTCGTAATTTCCCTCAGTAAGACGAACACACTGCCCATTTAAGATGTCGATTGCAGGGATTATAACCATGGCTGAACTATAAAATTATCGGACGAAGTATCCGAATAACACAATAGCTATCGTTATGATAGAGAAACCAAAGGTGATGAAGGTGAACATCATGGTGAACCGCTTGTTAACGTCCTCAAACCGCCTATTTACGTCCTCAAAACGCTTGTTTACATCATCAAAGCGCTTGCTTATATCGTCAAACCGGGCTTCCAGGTAGCGGGAGTTGTCTTCGAACCGCTTATCTATCGCTTCAAAACGTTGTTCCATAAGTTCGAAGCGTCTATCTACGGCTTCAAAACGTTTCTCCATGGAATCGAACCCCCGCTGCATTGCTTCTGCGAGGGAGCGGATGTCGGTTCGGATCAAGTCGATTTCGTTACGGT
Organism: Spirochaetales bacterium; assembly: GCA_017998025.1. Classification (GTDB taxonomy): domain Bacteria; phylum Spirochaetota; class Spirochaetia; order DTKZ01; family DTKZ01; genus DTKZ01. The sequence goes on along the minus strand of JAGODW010000062.1, from coordinate 2,368 downwards.
GTTCTTCTCTGGATACTAAGTTCTGAGCAAGGAGCAGGGAATACCGGCGGAGCGCCTGTTTGTTCTTTACCTGAACAGCCTCCTCCAGTTCCGTTTCCAGGATTTCTGCATAGTTTTCCATGCTTAACTCCATAGAAAAAATATACAGCAAACACAAAAGGTTTGCTATACTCTAATACGGAGGAAACGGGTGTATTTGATTTTCTGCAAATCACTAATTGTACAAAATTAACAAAGCAGAGAGAGTCATGTATTCTGTAGGTTGGTGCGGTAGAATTTGGCTATGGGGATTAAGGGAGTAAAGAATGTTTCAGTTTTGGCTGTTTTTAAAAAGGTTTGAAAGGCAATGGTGCTTATGTATGGTTTTCTTATGTGCTGCTCTGTTTATTCTTCCTCTTTCGTTACATGCCCAGAGCCGCATCCCTGCTGAAGCTTCTAACTACATACAAGCAACAGGTGTTGCTGGAAATGGTGATCCTGATCCTTACATGGTTGTGTTTTATGAGGTTCCGGATACAGTTACTTCTACCTTATATTTTGCAATAAGCGATCCGGGATTAACCGGAGTTTCTCCTGATCAGGGAACCGGTGGCACCTGGACGTATTACCTGGTAGGGGGAAGCGGTACGCTTTCTTCTGCAACTTCCCGACAACTTACCTTTGCAAGTCTTACAGAGGCAACCACAGGTACTATTCTGGATACAAAAAATTATACTACAGAAACGGGATGGCAGTACTTTTCAGGGGTCTCCCCATCACAGGGGGAAAAGATAGGAAACAAGTACTATTTTAAAATAGTTGCGGCGGCTCCGAATGGGAATAAAAACGGATTTCAGCTGGATGTTTCCTACTCTACTAGCGGGAATCCTACCGGTTCTACAGAAATTCGCGCTTTTGCATATTGCTGGACTCTGGCTTTATTGAACAATGCGGGTACGACGTGGAATTTGTATCCTTTTGTACCGGATAGTGCTACGGGAGATATCAGTTACGTAAACTGGGATATGGATAGTGGAGAAGCTTTAGCAGCATGGAATAAAAGTGGAACATCGTTAACAGCTCCTACTGTTTCTGGTGAAGGTACTACATGGTCTACCTCTGCAGCTACGACAAATTATACGATTGGCACTGAAACGAATGGAACCTGGCGTCTTCAGGTCACAGAGGGATCTGGAACAGAACCAGCGATCAATACCAGTATGTTCTGGTTTGAAAACCCCTCAGGAACTATACTGCGAACCTATGCAGCACCCTATACACCGCCAGCTCCCTATGCAGTAACAATCAATCCTCAGTCAACCACAGCTTTAACCGGTTCCAGTCCTTCTTTCACTCTACAGATTGTTGATAGCAACGGAAATCCTGTCCCCTATGTACGAAATGTCTATGTTACAGTTAACGGATCTGCTTCGATTGCTCCGAATAATAATGGTACGGCTGCTGCAGAACTGCTCAGTACCGGCGGGGATGGGCTTGCTACCTTTACGGTAACTGATGCAGCTGCTGAACCAGTTACGGTTCGGGTATATTGGGATGGGACTGGAGGTTCCAGCAGCTTTGGGAGTTCTGGTTCTACCACAGCTTCGGTGACATTCCAATCAGATTTACTTCCATCGATTTCATCTGCCTCAAATCTTACCTATCGTACTGATCAGGCTCCAGTCAATCTCCCGGTGATTACCATAACCGACTCAGGAACAGCTAACATTACGGCAGCGAATGATATCCGAATTCGGTTTTCATCAGCGTTGTCTGCAGAGTTCCTTACTACGGTAACTTCTCCGACTCTTACAGTAGGGGGGACGGGGGGAGGAATAGTAGGAGGTACTGTTAGCTATCCAGATAGCAGAACAATTTTGATCGATGTAACTACCGATTTTGCCGTAACCAATACCTTGACTATTGGGTCTGGTACTCCTCTTCAAATTGATACCACAACGGATGCAGCCTCATCAGGCCGATTAGAACTGTCGGTAAATGGGGGAACGGTCTGGACCAGTGTAGATGATAAGATCATTACCATCCTGGATACAAATCCGACGTATGTCTGGAATGGGAATACCAATACAAGCTGGACGACCGATACAAACTGGGCGGGGGGAACTGCGCCATCGCTAAATGATGGTACTGAAAATATTATCATCCCCTCTGGCTGTTCTCAGTATCCGGTACTTCCGGCAGTGGCATGGTCTATTAATCAATTGACCATTGATACAGGAGCCAGCCTTACTATCGGGGCAAATAATCTTACCATCAATGGTACGTTGAATAATACGGGGACTCTTGTTCTTTCTGGAGCAGGTAGACCGAACAAAGTCGATGTCGATTCTGGAACTGTGCGGTATACAGTAGCGGGTGGTTCGGTAAC
>JAGODW010000061.1 GCA_017998025.1 Spirochaetales bacterium | reverse complement strand
GAGCTGGAAAAGTACCAGGTCGGGCGCTCCACCTCTTTCCTTGTGGCTACGGCTGAACGGGACCTCTTATCGACTACACTGGAGGAAGCTCAGGCCGTGGTAAACCATCTCCTGGCCGTGTTAACCTTCTATAAAGCAGAAGGAACCCTTCTGGACCGGCGAGGGATCACCTTTGGCATCGATTCCGGAGCAGGATGAGTTCCCTAAACGTCTATTACTTTGCTGTCAGGTTGAACACCCCGTCCCAGTTTTCCGGAGGCGGATTTTGTATGTACTGCTGGCAGCGCTTTAGAAAGGTAGTAGCCGGTCCGTCCGAGGGCAGAACCTTCAACACTTCCTCGAACCGCATTTCAGCCTTTTTCCAGTCCTTCGCTTCAAAGAGATCCAGCCCTGCATGAAAGACGGCCACCGCCTCCTTTACCTCGGTTGGGGTTAGGGACTTTTCATCAATAACCTCGTACAACCGTACCGGCGTATTGATACCCACGACTCGTACCCGGTCTAACTTTCGGACGGTAAGTTCTGAATCAGCATTATCGATCGTGTATTCGCTGGTAAGGATCCAGGTACCGTACTGTTTGTTGACCCCTTCTAGCCGGGCAGCCAGATTTACCGAGTTTCCCATAATGGTGTAGTCCATTTTTCGGGCTGTTCCCATATTTCCTACAACCATATCTCCTGTGTTAATCCCAATGCGGGTTAGAAGGGGTCCGGGGCTCAGGTTATTCTCCTGGAACCGTTTGTTCAGCTCGGCTTCTACCTTTTTCATTCGAACAGCTGCCTTACAGGCCCGGGCTGCATGATCGGGCAATTCTATCGGGGCTCCGAAAAAGGAAATGATAGCATCCCCCTCGTACTTGTCAATCGTACCTTTCATTTCAAGAATCACATCACTCATCGTGCTTAAGTATTCGTTGAGGAGTTTTACCAGATCGGACGGGTCCAACTGCTCGGAGATGGTACTGAAACCTCTTATATCGGTAAACATTGCCGTAAGAAGCTTCTTTTCTCCTCCCAGTCTCAGCTTGTCCGGATCGATAAGAAGCTCGTTGATCACATCGTTGGAGAGGTAGTGTCCGAAAGCGTTTCGGATGTAGCTTTTCTCTTTAGCAGTTTTCAAGAACTTTAAAAAGGCCAACGAGATAAAAGTGAAGAAAACTGCGAGGGTCGGAGTAAGGAGCTTTGGATACACTCCCGTTGTCAGAAATACGGCTGTACCTGCAACTATAACCAGGAGCACAAGCCCGATTCCGATAAGGATCGAAGGCAAGGGGCCCATATTACGGAGGATAAAGTAGGATAGGATCGAAAGCACAAAGGCCACCAGAGCAGCGATTTCCCAAGGAAGATCATCCAGAAATTGTCCCTGGAGGATCGTATTAATAATGGAGGCATGGGTTCCAACATTTTCGTATTTCTTTACAAAGGGATTCACCCCTAAGTCTGTGGTGGATGTGGCCGTGTTTCCGATGATACAGAAGGCACCGGCCAGGTTCTGGGCTAAAATCTCACGGGTTTTTAAAAGATCCGTAACCAGGCTGCGGAGTGCGGAAAAGTTATCTACAACCGTTTTCCGTATCTGCTGGAGTTCTTCCTTCTCTTGGTCTGTATACTGTCCTGCGGCCAGGGCCCCGTCGATTTCTCCTGTAATGGCAGACTCTGCAGGACCGTTTAAAAAAGCGTCTACCTCTTTGAAAAAAGCCTCTCGCAGTTTTTTGTACTCTTCGATCCGCCCTGTATCTCCTCCCTGAAGCACTTCGTCCCGGATCGATCTAGCCTGCCGGTACAGTTCCAGGAAGTTGGGATCTGTATGATACGAAAGGTAATGGTCTTCGTCCATTAGTTCCAGGTTATGAATCAACGTTTCTTCCTGGCGTCGGGAAAGTTCCAGGTTCCAGTAGGAAAGATGGCGGAAGCTGTCCCAGTATGTCTTTTTCGGCCAATTGATCAAAACCGTTCCATCTTCTACGAGGGGTATTTGAACGGTGGTTTTCCCCTTAGTAGGCAGTACAGCTCCTTCTAGTACAATCCGATCCTTCTTTAAAATAATTTCTGGTTCGCCGATCTTTCGGTACAGGGCAGAAAACGCCAACTGGGGAAAGTACTTTCCCTCATACTCCAGAATTAAAAAGAGTCTTCGGCGCACCCCATCCGAATCTACTTCCACATTGGGAAACCCGGCACCGGCAGCGGATTTCAGGATGGGAAGGATGGCGGGGCGTATATCCGTAGTCTTGTAGGAGATTTCCGCTTCTGCCTCTATCTTTTTAAGCGGCAGGTGTTCCATCGCATAGGTGCGTAGTTCTTCCGGGATATTTTCTTTTCCACTGGGCAGCATATTGATCGTAAAATAGGTATTTCCGAAGAAGCGGGCTGCTTGTCCGAGAAAGGTATCGTTATCCCGTACAATATTCTGAATTGTTCCAATGAGCTGCTGTTTTGATTGTTCTGTCATTTGTTCCAGTTGTTTTAAATAATCTTCCGCATCCTGGTACGAGATCTGCCGGTTCTTTAAGGCGGTAAACAGATCCTGTACATTTCGATAAAGAGAGGCAAATTCAAAACTTAGCGCTTTGGGGATCTTTTCCTGGAGAAGGGCGGAATCTATCCCTCTGGGGCTTTGTTCTGTATACTCGATATCGAATACCGCATATTCAGCTCCAAACTCCTTCATAGTAATAAGTCCTTCTGCCATAATATCCCGGCTCCAGGGCCAGATCCCTACGTTGGCGATCGCGGTGTCATCCACGTCCAGGAGTAGAATGGACGGATCTTCAGGCACAGCGGGTTTTACCTGGAGAAGGGTATCGTACATTCGTTTTTCAAGGGTAGCGTAGAAATCGAAAAGATTAAGAATACTAAAAACCGATGCACTTAGTATCGGTACGATCAGGCTAATACTAACTTTTTTCCACATTCTCTAACCTCCCCTTTGTAAATACGGAATGATTAAATTATACTATAGTTTATCTGGAAACCTTACGCTATGCGTGGTATATTATTTTAATAGTTTCGGTAGGAGAAAACGATGAGACAAAAGAAACTTCTCCTGGTAGTTGTTCTCATGTTCCTGGGAGTGATGGTTGGATTTGCTCAGTCCAATGCACTTATCGATGAAATCCTGGCACAAAAAAAACTAGGATATTCCTATGCAGCGTATCTGGTCCTGTCGGCAGCAGGAGTTGTGCCGGATACCGCTACTCCAGAACAGGCTCTGGAAGCCCTATCCCAGCAAGATTGGGGCATAGAAGTTCCGGAAGGCCCTGCGGATATTACCCTGGGCCAGTATGCGTACCTTCTTATGCGAGCCTTTGATATTCCGGGAGGACTTATGTATCGCTTGATCCCTGGACCCAGGTATGCCGCCAGGGAAATTGCGTTTTTAGGATTCGTTGCCGAAAAGCCCAGCCCCTATAGGAACGTTTCGGGTGAAGAGGCGTTGCAAATCCTGGGCAATGTCCTGAACGGGAAGGAGGAGCAGCCATGAAAACTAGAACCTTTGTATGTATTGCTCTCCTTGTAGTTGGACTGGCCGGGTCTTTGTTTGCCTACGATTTTGGGGTAACGATCGACAATAACACCGAGTACTGGTCCAAAGAAGGGGAAGGGTTCTTACAGGAAGATACCGGACACCTCTGGTTTTCCACCTATCTGGGAGAATCCTGGTTGTTCAATGCTTCGCTGGAGGGAACCCTCAGCTCCGATAGCCCTACATTCTATGCCGATGTGGAAACCCTCTCTCTAAAAGGCACATTCCCTCATTTGGAAAACGGAAATTCCCTCTTTGCAATAGAAATCGGAAGGTTCTTCCATAAAGAGTTTTCCAGCTATGTATTTGCACACCGTATGGACGGGATCCGGATGGATTTCGGGTACTCCTGGTCCAATCTGCAGATAGCAGTCGGGTATACGGGTCTTCTAAACAAGTACTATACCTCTCTCGTAATGAGCCGGTTGGATGCAATGGACGATATAGATGACGACATCCTTTTTGCTCCTCAAAGGCTGATCGGTACCCTCTCCTGGAATATCCCCGAGCTTTTTGCCCGGCAGAACTTGACCCTCTCGGTGGTGGTAAACGAGGACCTTCGGCACCTGTTTGAGGATGTCATAGAGGAAGGAAAAGAAACCTTTGATCCCACCAGCGGAGGGCTGGTAGAAACTCAGTACTTTGGTGTGGGGCTGGACGGCCCTCTGACACGAGTCCTGCACTATGATGTTTTCTTCTATCTGGGAACAGGCAGGACCCTTACCTTTGGGCCTGATTCGCAGAGTAATACCCTCGAATCTTACCAGTACAAGGACATCCGGTCTGTACTCACAGGATTTTCTCTTCGGTATTATCTGGAAGAGTTCTTCCAGTCGGTTGCCGGCTTGAAGTTCCTCTATGCTACGGGGGATAAGGACGCTGCCTCGTACCTGGAGGGAAACCAGAAGGGTGATCTAACGATGTTCCTCCCTGTAGCCGGTGCAACTCTAGGGACAGCTTTTAATCCTAAATCGAGCAACTTGATGGCTACCGAGGTCAGTTTCTCTTTGAAACCGTTTAGCGGATTAAAGGGATCTCTGGTGGAAAGCCTCCAGACAGGGGTTATTTTAACCCCCTTCTTTAAGGCTTCCAAAGGGGCGATGTCAGAAGGAGAAGTGGATCCGTCCTCTAGCGCAGGGTACGTGGGAACGGATATAGCAGCAACTGCCAACCTCAGGCCCTTCTCTGATCTGGGGTTGGGGGTTGCTGTAGGACTCTTCCTCCCTGACAGCAATGCATTTTTACCGGGGAACGACGATACCCTTGTGTATGGGCAATTCGTTTTCTCCTTTGCCTTTTAGAAACAGGAGATTTCCATCAGGAGGATGGTTATGAAAAAGATGATAGGGATACTGCTAATTGTCCTGGCAAGCAGTTTTGTGTTTGGTCAGGAACAGGCAGTGCTTCGAGAATTTTCCGGGAAAGTAGAGGTTATGCCTCCGGGAAAGAACTGGGAGCCGGCTGCACGGAACCTGGTACTGTCCACAGGAACGATTATTTCCACTGGATTCAATTCGTATGCAACGGTACAGGTAGGGTCTGCCACCCTCCAGGTAAAACCGTTAACCCGCATGGCTATTTCCGAATTGGTGCAGGCTCAGGGGTCTCAGAAAACAACGTTGAATCTTAGAGTTGGACGGGTCCATGCAAAAGTGGAGAAGGTGGAAGGGCTGGAGCATGATTTTGCGTTGAAGAGTCCTGTATCCACTGCTGCGGTTCGGGGAACCGAGTTTGAGTACAGTGGGACACGATTACAGGTAATGGAAGGGTTGGTACGGTTTTCCAATGCTCTGAATCAGTCCCGTTCCATCCGGCAGGGAGAATCCAGTCAAATCCGGGGGTATTCTTCCCCGTCTACACCGGAACAGACACTGATCGTTACTTCTCAGACGGTTATCAGTACTGCTCCTGAGGGAGAGGGAGCCGGTGCGGGTACAAATGCTTCGCTAGGCGGAAGTTTAAAAGTTACGGTGAGATAGGAGGGATGGTATGAAGCAAGAAATCAAGAAAGGGAAACAGGGTCTTACCCTCCTGCTGGCTCTGGTTCTATCGGTAGTATTCTTTTCCTGCGCCCTGGGTACCGGCGGATCAGAGGATGGGGGGATCAGTTTAAGTTTTCCGGCAGGATCTAAGGCATTGGGGGGAGGTACAGAAGCCCGGGTATGGGTGTATTCTAACAATATTTTAGTGCCGAATTCTTCCAGCGTTGATTATTATCGTACAGTCATTGATCCAAACGCAGGCGGTTCCCTCACCATCGATGATCTCCCGCCGGGAGAAGCCTATCGGTTTGTGGTGGCTGCAGGAACTATATCAGGAACAACCTTTACCCCGACCGCATTCGGCACCTCACCGCTTTTCAGCATCCAGACAGGGGTGGAAACCAGTGTGGCAATTGAATTAAAGGAAATTGAGATTTCCACAGGCTTGCCCAACACAGAATTGAAAAGTGTTGTTGTCTCAGGTGGTTCTACGATTACCGTTGCAGCGGTCAACGAGATTTACGAGGGAGCTGCAGTAGATTTGTTATCGCCTTTGGGATGGAGCAGTGTCCCCATCAACAGCTTGAGCCTTACCGCAGACTCTCCTCCGGATGTTCTGGTGAATACGACTGCGGGTGTTCGGGATACATCAGGAATCTTAATCGGCGGATCCTGGGGAGAAACCCCCAGCATTCTGCAGTCAGGCGGAATGACGACAGGAAGCATCTACTTCTACCAGGCAGAAAAGGAGCTGGGAGGTAGTGTAGAAGGAGGTAACTGGAACCAGGTTGAACTCGACATCCCTGTGGCGGGCAAACCGGTTTTAGATCTTCTGGTAAAAGAGGTGGGGGGTACAGTCTACGGATACTTTGCCACCCGGGTTGTCGGTGCGTTCCGGATAGGTTCAGCAGATATCGATAGCATTGAATTGGAAGATATCCTGAGCGGCAGTGAAAGTAGTCCTATAACCTTCTTCGGCGAGGGTCTTCCTTTAATTCAGGCTTTTGGGAACATTGAGGGTAAGGATGATCTATACCTCGGTACAAAGAACGGCGTCTATAAAACGTCTCTATCCAGTCCAAAGACAACAACTCCGACTCTAATTTCAGATACAAAAGGACTTGATGTCACGAAGATTGTGGTTCAGGGGAGCGATCAAGCGTTCCTTACTGCCCGGGAGCTCGTGGTTCTGAAAGGGGGCACCAGATTGTATAAGATGCCGTTCCTTACCAGCACGGTAGGTACCCTTACCGATGTGGCCTGGCAGGGAACGAACCTGATCGTTACCGGTACTTCGGGAATCTGCAGCGTACCAACGGCCGATCTGGATCTATAAAAAAAGTGTGGGGCGCTCACTATTAACTGCGCCCTTACGGGGGAAAGCTGCACCCCCTGTGCGAAATACATTGATACCGGTGCCTTTTCGGGCACCGGTTTTTTATTATACATTAATGCAGTGCCTTGAGGTGCGAGTCCGCAAAGAGGAATGCCTCTTTCGGAAAAAATTATCCTTTTTAGAACCCAACTCTTAAGCTTACTTCCGCTCCCCAGCTTCCCGTGCTTGGATTGTAGGTGCCGGTAGTACAGAGCTGGATAAGGAAGAGGTTGATGTCCAGACCCCCGGCAAACATTACAGACCAGTCATTAAGGGTAACTTCGGCGGAGGGACTGAAATCCTGGGGAGTCCCGGATCCTAGCTGTGCCGTTAAGTTCCCTTCAGTATCATAGAGGGCATCCTGATACCAGAGCGAGGTTCGGAAGAAGGGGGTAATGAATAGGATCGTTCGGGAGACACCTACATCAAATCCAAAAGAGTGTACCCGGGTATCGAGGGATAGGCCTCCGTTGATTGTAAGGTCTTGTCCGGAATAATCCTGGGTGAATTCTTCCAGGGTATACTTAAAGTGAATACTGGAATAGGCGTACCCGACTCCTAAGGAGATTGTCGGCATCCACCCCCGTTCTTTTATAAGGGCCTTTCGAACCCGGATCCCAAAGTGTATCAGGTCCGCTTCCAGTTCGTCGGTGGAAATGACGCCACTGGGAACTCCAATGCCGGAAAGGATGAAGTCGAGACCCAGAAGACGAGCTCCAAAAGCCAGCTTCGCAGTAGGATAGGGGAAAATATTCTTGGATTCATCGTAGAGGTCCCTTCCGATTCCAGAGGAGGGAACTGCATCTTCAATTAAACCGTATACATCCAGCGTGGTAAACTCTTTATTACTC
>JAGODW010000060.1 GCA_017998025.1 Spirochaetales bacterium | reverse complement strand
TTCTGGGGGCAGGCTGTCACGCATTTCCCGCATCCCGTACATTTCTCATAGTCTACATGGGGAATTCCATCCCCCCCCACGTGTATCGCATCAAAGGGGCAAGCCCGTTCACAGTCCCCGAAACCATAACAACCCCAGGCACAGAGCTTTGTTCCTCCTGCAGAAAGTTTAACAGCGGCACAGGTTCTAATACCCACATATTCCCCTTTCTCCGGTGCCCGATCTTTGGTTCCCTGGCACATGAGGACTACAACCTTATCTTCTGCCTCTATAGTGACTCCCAGGATCTCTGCCAGTGCTTTCGCAGTAGCGGTTCCTCCTACGGAGCAACGGTCTGGTGTAGTCTCTTCTTTGCCTACAGCCTCTGCATACGCATCACAACCAGGAAAACCACAAGCCCCGCAGTTAGCCCCGGGTAAAGCAGCACGAATTTGTTCTGTTTTCTTATCACGAGGTACATTGAATTTTTCGCGGAAGAAACCCAGTCCTATACCCAGAATGAATGCAAGTATAAAGGAAACTGCAAGAGTGACAAAGATAATAGACATAACACTTACCTCACTTAATCAGGCCGGCGAATCCCATGAATGACACGGCGACCAGGCTGGAAAGGACGAATAGAATAGGATTTCCCCGAAGGAATGGGGGAATAGCGGCTGTCCGAATCCGATTACGGAGACCCGCCAGTAGTACCATGGCCAGCGTAAATCCAAGGGCAACTCCAATACTGTATACAATGGACTGAAAGAATGTGTATGCCGCCGTGATGTTGTCGAAGGTAACCGCCAGGATTGCACAGTTGGTTGTAATGAGAGGAAGATAGATCCCCATAGAGAGGTAGAGTGCCGGCGCAGATTTTTTCAGGTAATACTCTACCAATTGGACAAGGGAAGCAATAATCAGGATAAATACCAGAATCTGAAGGAACTCCAGCCCCAGAGGAAGGAGTACAAAATGATAGAGCGCCCAGGTAACCGTACTGGCCATAACCATAACAAAGGTCACAGCGAATCCCATTCCAATAGACTGTTTTACATCCGTAGACATCCCGATATAGGGGCAGAGTGCAATAAACCGCATCAGGATAATATTGTTAATTAAGAGAGCACTGATGAAGATTTTTAAAGCAACAGGCATATCTAGTTACCTCCTTCTGGATCAGGGCAACCCCAGGAGCTTTTTAACCATTTCTTTTTTAAGAATAGATTTAAAGAAATAAATAGAGCGAATACAAGGAACCCACCAGGGGGAAGAATAAAAAAGAGGATTGGTTGATAAGTCTCCGGCATAATTTGCATTCCTAGAATCGTTCCATTTCCCAGTAGCTCCCGGATCACTGACATGCCTATCAGAACCCAGGTGTATCCTAACCCCATCCCCAGAGCGTCGAGAAAGGCATTAGAAACGCTTTCCTTGGAGGCAAAGGCTTCTACCCTACCCATGATGATGCAGTTTACAACGATAAGAGGAATAAAAACTCCCATGGCTTTAGATAGGTCAGGGAAGTATGCCTTCATAACGAGATCCACCATTGTTGTAAAAGCAGCAATTATGATAATAAAGATGGGGATTCGGACAGATTCAGGAATCAGTTTTCGGAAAAGAGAAATAATCACTTCTGAAGTAACTAATACGAAAGTCATGGCTAAACTCATCCCAATCCCATTTGCTACGGATGTAGTTACCGCCAGGGAAGAACAAAGCCCAATCATAATGACCGTAAGGGGATTTTCAACCACAAGTCCCTGGAGGAAAGTTCTGGTTTTTTGGTTCATCGAGCTCCTCCTTTCCTGGATAAATACTGGGAAGCCGCTTCTCCGGAACCCTTTACGATGGCTGAGAGGGAGCGGCTCGTGATGGTGGCAGCAGTAAGGGTCTGCACATCGTCCTTCACGATGAATGGATCTGTTGTTTTTTTCCCAATAAATTGCCCGGTAAAAGTTATTTTTCGTGCCTTATCCACATAGTATCCTTGATTTGCCGCATTGGCTCCTAATCCAGGGGTATCTGAAAGCTGTAGTACCCGGACCTGTTTAATGGTCCCATCAGTGTTTATCCCGGTAAGGAGTATCGCATTTGCTGAGTAGCTTGGTCCTGTTGCCTTTACCGCCACTCCAAGAATAGTATCCCCTTTCTTTATTTCGTAAGCATTCAGGATCTGGATTTTGGGATCCGAAGAAGATATTTCTTTGGAAATATCCTTGAAACTATCCGCATCAGGGAATATCTCTTTGAGGGCATCATTCAATGCCTGTTCTTCCTGCGTCTTAATTACCGGTCCGGTTATGCTGTACACAATAGCCATAGCCAGGCACGCTCCTGAGGCAAAGAGGGCAAGAACGATTCCCAATTTCAGCATGCTCTTTATCATTTTTCGCTCCTCCTGCTGATATACCCATATTTTTTAGTCACAAGATTATTCAGGTAGGGCGTGCAAGCATTCATAATTAAAATTCCATAGGTTACTCCTTCCGGGAACCCCCCGAACCGGCGGATTAAAAGGGTGATAATACCGGCTCCAATCCCAAACAGGACTTTCCCTTTTGGTGTTAGGGGGGTGGAAACGTAGTCTGTGGCCATAAATACCGCTCCAAACACGACTCCCCCGGAAAGCACCTGAAACAGGGGATCCATTCCCAGCAGGAATGAGAAGATTACCGTTGTGGCAATCATGCTAAGGGGAGTTGCAATTCCGATGGTTCCTGTGATCAGAAGGAAAAGAGCACCTAGAAGGATCAATGGGATCGAACTTTCCCCGATACACCCTGCACGGGTACCCCAGAACAGGGTGGTATACACGTCGGTAGGAGTAGTTACGCCAAGGCTTTGCGCTACATCACTCAGGCTCCCTCCCAATTTTAGAATATTGAGAGGAGTAGCCGTGGTCGTAGCATCGACCAGCGCCTGAAAGGGCTTGTGCCAGGTAGTTATAGCTGCGGGGAAACTCATCAGAAGTACTGCCCGGCCGATTAAGGCAGGGTTAAACGGGTTGTACCCCAAACCACCGAAAAACTCCTTAGCAAACACGATCGATGCCAGGGCTCCGAGTACGGTCATCCACCAGGGGGTAGAAGGAGGAAGGATTAAGGCCAGAAGAATTCCTGTAACCACTGCGGAAAGGTCTTTATAGTTCTGAGGTGCCTTGATAAGCTTTCTGAAAAGCACCTCGAACCCTACACAGGAGACTACAGAAACGAGGATTGTAGTTAAAGCTGGAATACCATAGAGGTAGATCCCATAGCCGGAAACAGGAAGAAGGGAAATAATCACGTACAGCATGAGCCGTTGTACGTTCATACCGCTGTAAATACTGGGGCTGGAAGATAGAAGCAACCGTGGTTTGTCCGCCATTAGTTTCCTCCCTTCTTTATTTTTGCTGCTTTCAAATTTCGCAGGGTAATTTTCCCCACACGGAACCGTTGCACTAGATATACATGGGCAGGACAGACGTACGAACAGGTCCCGCATTCTATACAGTCTAATAGCCCGATCTTATCGGCCTTATCCCAATCCTCTGCAAGGATCGTCTCGTTCAGAAGGGCAGGGGAAAGACGGCAGCTACAAGCCCGCATGCATCGGCCGCAGCGGATGCAGTTTCCTTCATCATAGGTCACAGCATCGCGCGATGTCATGAACACTACCCCGGAAGTATTCTTTTGAATGGGGGTTTCCAGAGTAGGAACACTGACCCCCATCATGGGACCACCGAAGATAACCCGCCGTAGATCTTCCTCTAATTGAAGTGTCTCCGGGATTAAATCAGATAGGACTGTTCCTATAGGGACCACTAAATTCTTCGGAGTTTTACAGGCTCCTCCCGTAGCAGTAAACCCCCGATCGATCAGAGGCTTTCCCTCGAGGAACGCTTCTGCAATGGCTTTTAACGTACCCACATTCTGAACTACCGTCCCTACATCCATGGGCAGCCCGCCAGAGGGAACTTCCCTTCCGGTAAGGGCAGTGATAAGCATTTTCTCTCCCCCCTGGGGATACTTGGTCTTAAGCACCTGAATCGATAGATCGAAATCCCGTCCGTTTCCGCAGGATTCCTGGAACTCTCTGACAGCTTTTTCTACAACCGGGAGCGTGTCCAGTTTATTCTCTTCAATCGCTAGAATACCCTTTTTTACCCCTAAAATCTGTAGGCAAGCACCCAGTCCATAGACTACCGAAAAGGCGTTCTCAAGAAGAGTACGGTAATCGATGGTAAGATACGGTTCGCATTCAGCTCCGTTTGCAATGACTACATCGATAGGCTTTGAAGGAGGGGGTGAAAGCTTCATCCAGGTGGGGAATCCCGCTCCTCCCATACCCACGATGCCTGCCTCTTTGATCCTCTGGATGGCTTCTTCGCGGGAACAGGTGAAAGGATCCAGGGGGGGAAGAAAAGCTGTTTCCGTTCGGCCGTCAGACTCGATTACTACAGCAACGCCGTCCTGAAGGTTTGCCTGAGGTCGCGGTTCTATCTTCTTCACCACTCCACAGATGGAAGCGTGGTGGGGAACCATCAGTTTCCCGTCGCTGGATGCAATCTTCTGGCCCCGGGTAACCGCATCCCCCACCTTGACCAGGGGTTGGTTAGGGGAGCCGGTATGTTGATTCAGGTGGATTACCACCTGTTTCGGCGATAAAAGGTACTGGATAGGAACATCCTTCGCCGCTTCTTTCAGTTCCGGCGGATGGGTTCCTCCCTTAAATGTTTTTACCTGCATGGATGAACTCCTTTGGGGGATATCCGTGAGGATTCAGTATATTTGGAGATTTTCTCTAAACCGCATCCTATGCCTGATCGCCGGGGTTCGTCAAGGGGTTTCATAGGATGGGAATGAATGGGGATTATTCCTTTGCAGTTACGATCCAGAGAGAGGTAAGAATAATACAACTCCAGGAGGTTTTATATAACCAGGAAAGGGTATCGGGCTGCAAAAAATTCTTCAGGAATAAGGTCATTACCATGTACACCCCCCAGAGAATCAGTACTCCGAGTGAGAGAAGCCGAAAAATACCACTTCCTACTGGCACGAACAGACCGATTATCAGCAGGGAGCCTGCAAGGACCTGTATCACGGAAACGATAATAGAAAGGGTATCGTTTCGGCCGAACCACCGGAAGATTTCTGATGTCCGGGATGTATGCATCATAAGACCCTGGATTCCTAATACAAGGAAAAAGACTCCCAGGCTGATCCTTAAAAGAAATATAGCGATAGACTGTGTACGATTCATACAGCTACTGTATCCCTAATCGGAAAAGAAATCTATCATAGTGGCACGAAGCTTGTGGATATTACGGTATATGCACTCTTCTACGAGGTTCGCTTCTTAATCACCACCAAGCTTCGTGACACTAAGTTAATCTTTTAAATTTCGATAAACTTCGTCAAACTGCTGGTTTAGCTGCAAAAATACTTGAACCAGCCGGGGATCAAAAATAGTGCCGCTATTTTTTGTTATTTCCTTCAGGGCTTCTTCGTGAGACCATTCTGGTTTGTACGGTCGTTTGCTTCGCAGCGCATCATATACATCTGCAGTTGTTGTGATTCGGGCCGATAGAGGGATCTGTTCCCCTTTTAATCCATGGGGATAGCCTTTTCCATCAAAACGTTCATGGTGGTGAAGGATAATTTCGGCAGCTGTTTTTAGCTCTTCTTTATCCCGCACAATATTGAAGCCCAGAAGGGTATGGGTCTTAATTTCTTCATACTCTTCCGGAGTTAAAGGGCGCTTTGCCAGAAGAATCGTATCACTGATCCCAACTTTGCCGATGTCATGCATCGGTGCGAAAAGCTCCATCTCCTCACAGAACTTATCCGGCATTCCCAGTGTTTTGGAGAGGAGCCGGGAATAGATTCCTACTCGGCGCATATGATTTCCCGTTTCATTGTCCCGGAGTTCGGCAAGCCGTGCGATTGTTCTATACAGTTCAGTTTTGCTTCTAAATTCGCTCTCTTTTAAAGGGGAGATATCCACCGGTAGTCCGATAAAACTACGGATAACTCCTTGATCATCCCGGATGGCAGCAATGTAGGTTTGTGCCCATACCAGCGTACCATTCTTCTTTCTATTTATAAGTATTCCGTTCCATGTTCCTTTTTGGGGATCTAAAATATCCTTCCAGAGGGTTTGAAATAATTCCCGGTAGTACGTTTCTGAGAACCCAAGGTTCTTATAGGTTTCTATCCCGGGATTTAGCACCCGGGGATTCTGGCCGATTACTTCCTCTTCTGAGTATCCGTACATCGCAAGGAGCGCGGGATTTGCCTCCTGTATTACTCCGCTTCGATCGGTGATCAGTACGGGTTGATGCATATCCCTTAGCGCTCGATAATAGGTCTCTTTTAGATGTTCTGCCTTTCTTTTTTCTAGAATCCGAAAGGTGCTGTTCATAAGGAGAGTTAACTGAAGAATACTCATTTCATCGTACGAGGCTGTTCTTCCCTCTAGGATGAGAAGACCATAGAGTTTTTCTTCATAAAAAATGGGGAGAAATAGTTCATTCTTGTCGGTAATAACTGGAGTTTTCTCTTGCATTAAATTTTGCAGCTGGGAACGGCTGGGGGTAGGAACCTGAGCGTTTAATGTGGTAACAATATTTTTTACTGAAAGATTTTCCTTTGTGAGATCATACTGGTACAGGCATCCTTGTTTACAGCCGATGAGCTTCACTGCTTCCTGTAGAATGATTTGCAAAAATTCGTCTTCTGTAGTGAAAGCCGATTGGAGCAAAGCGACGAAACTTCGCATCCTATTCAGGTTTTGCTCGGAATCTTTATGAACTCGCTTAAGTTCTTTATTCTGGTATTCCAGTTCCTGGCAATACGTTAAGAGTGTACCGAGAAGCTCATCCGGAGATATATTTTCTATCTTCGTTTTAGACAAACGATTTCTGAGTATTCTTTTAATGCTTTTTTGTACATCTTCTTTACTTAATGGGTCCATATTGGGAAAGGCTACCGTTTCACACGAGCATTTCCCTGCCAGATGCTCCATACCTGGTCTTCGTCTGCTGGTTGAGCATAGTCGGTTAACATGGTTACTGCAAGCGCTCCGGTTGCCCAGCCGAACTGGATCCACTTTTCCGGTTCCCAGCCTTTCAGGATGGCGTATAAGAGTCCGCCGACAAATCCGTCTCCTCCTCCAATCCGATCCACTATCGAGATTTCCCGGGGTTCAACCACGTACCAGTCTTTCCCTACAGAAAGGATTGCTCCCCAGAGGTGGAGATTCACATTGACTACCTGCCTGAGGGTAGTAGCATAGACAGAAGCGTGGGGGAACTGCTTTTTTACTTCTCCGATCATTTCTTTGAAGCTGTCAATTTTACCGGAGATGTTCTTTCCTCCTGCTTCCGGTCCTTTAACACCGAGACAGAGCTGGAAATCCTCTTCATTTCCTACAAGGATGTCGGAAGCTTGAGCGATTTCAGCGAAAATATCGTGCAGTTCCTTTTCCCTGTTTTTCCAGAACGAGGCTCGATAGTTCAGGTCAAAGGCAATCCGGGTACCATGCTTCTTGGCTGCCCGGGCTATTTCCAGACAAAACTTTCCGGTTTCCGGCGAAAGAGCGGCAAACAACCCGGATGTATGTACGATCTGTACCCCATCCTGGCCAAAGAGTTTTTCCAGGTCAAAATCTTTAATGTTGATCGTCCTTCCCACTTCTCCCGCTCTATCGTTATGCACCCGGGGTCCCCGATTCCCTGCTCCGGTATCCGCTAGATTAAACTGGTGCCGGTATCCCCAGGGGCCGCCCTGATCTACCTCTTTTCCCTCGTACTCCATATGGCGGCTCCCCAGATCATCCTTTATAAACCGGGCAATTGGACTGTCCTTTA
>JAGODW010000059.1 GCA_017998025.1 Spirochaetales bacterium | reverse complement strand
AAATCAGCCCACAGATCCGTGTTGTAAAACTTTGTCCGTACTCCTGTCTTCTCAACAGGCATCGCCTTTTCTCCCAGGCCATAGAATCGATAGTGGGGATTCGGCTCAAAATTAAACACCCACCCCTTGCCTAAAACTCCGAATCCCCTGCCTTCCAGCGTGCCCAGAACCCGTTCCTTTTCCCAGCGCACCTCAAAGCCCTGACCGCTAGGCACAACTTCTCCCCTCTTCTCCTTCTTCCAGCCTAGTTTGGTAAGACGAGCAGGACTTTCTTGCCCTTCCCATCGGGAGCTTCTATATGCAACACGATACACATCTTCCCCAAAGTGACTTACTTCGAGAAACACGGATCCTTCTAGATCGTACAGAAAATTGATAGGATGAGGGATTTTATTCAGGTACATAGGCTAGATTAAATGTCCCATTTTTTCTTTTTTTGTTTTAAGGTAAAACTCGTCGTGCGGATTCGGTTTGATCACGAGGGGTAAGCGTTCTGTAATTATTACCCCCTCCTTCCGAAGTTTTTCTATCTTATCCGGGTTGTTCGTTAGTAAGGAAACAGAGCGGATTCCCAGCAGTTGAATGATCTTTGCCGCTACCCGATAATCCCGGGCTTCGCCCGGATACCCCAGGAAGTGGTTCGCCTCCACGGTATCCAGCCCCAAATCCTGGAGCTGGTAAGCCTTGATCTTATTCAATAGGCCGATTCCCCTTCCTTCTTGCATCAAATAAATTAAAACACCAAACTCCCGTTCTCCGATGTATTTGAGGGAAGCTTCCAGTTGTTCCCGGCAATCACACCGTAATGAACCCAGAACGTCCCCTGTGTGACACTGAGAATGTACTCGAAGAGGCACATTTTCCTTTTCCTTTACCTCTCCTCTAACTACCGCTGTATGTTCCTTGTCTTCCCGGCCGTCGTAAAATCCAAAGAGAGTGAACTCCCCAAACCGTGTAGGCAGATGGGCCCGGGCGACTAATTGAACGCAAAGGTCCTCTTCCACACAGTACTGGCCTGCCCCTTTACAGTAGAACTCTTCCGGAACAAAATCAGGATTCTCCTTCAATTTTTTAACAAGCTCTTCCCGGGTAACGATTTTCTCACAACGGGCGAACAATTCAGCTTTATCCATAGTTTCCTATAACATACCGTATTTCTAGCCCAGAGTAAACCGGAGGATAAAGCATGCCCCGCCGTTATTCTCCCATTCCAGGTGTCCTTCCATCTGGCGGGCGAATCCTTCCAGGAGCTGCATCCCCAGCCCCTCAGAAAGAGTGGGGTCAAAGTCTTCTGGAAAGCCCGGACCATTGTCTTCTACCCTTAGTTCTGCACCATTTTCTGTTCTTTTTAGAAACACACGAATCTCCGGCTTGATTGCCTTGGGAACTCCATACTTAAAAGCGTTGGAAAGAAGCTCGTTCAAAGCAAGTGAAAAAGGTACGGCTTTATCAAGGGGAAGGTAGATAGAATCGGTAGCTATTTCCCAACGTACCTCCTGGAATGTAGCCATTTCATTGCAAAATACCCCAATAAAACGGGGAATAAATTCTCCCATATTCACCGCTGCAACACTTGTAGACTGATAGAGCATTTCATGTATCAAGGCCATAGCATTGATCCGTGTCTCTAAAAGCTTGCTGAATTCCTTCGGATCTTGATTTTGATCTGCCTGGAGGCGTATCAGGCTAAGAACGATCTGGAGATTGTTTTTAACCCGATGGTGCACCTCACGGAGGAGGGTTTCTTTCTCGGATAGCATATTCCGAAGTTCCTTAAACACCACATCCTTTTCTTCCTCCCGTTTTTCCAGAGCTTCTGCCATCCGATCCAGGGCTTCCGCAACCAATCCTATATCGGTTCCATCATGAGGAATCCCTGTTCGAGCCCTTAAATCACCTTTTCCCAGCCTCCCCGTAACTGAAATGAGCGATTTAAACCGGGTAACAAATAACGTACGAGACAAAAACCAGGCTAAAAGGAAAGAAAGGATAAGAATCCCCAGAAGAATAACGATCGTCCGTACCATGTGGGAGCGAGCAGGCCCTTCTACGTAGTCTTTTGGGATTCCCAGGATCACTGTTAGATAAGGAGGATCATTGGGGTAAAGTTTCAAATTCCGGTATGCATAAATTCGAGAGATTCCATCAGGTTCCGTAGATTCGAGGGCTCCTTTCTCTACTGGTGACTGGAATTTAATATAAATGTGATCTGGAATAGGTTTTTCCTGGAGGCTAATAGAACCCTGGGGTAGTGAGATAATCCATCTTCCCCTGCGATCCACCAGGCCGAAAGCATACCCCGGGGGGAATGTAAGGGCAGAGAATAGCTTCTGGTAATTTTTTAAAGGGATTACTGCATTTACAGTTCCTACGATATTTCTAAAATCATCGTACAGAGGTCGACTGAAGGTTAAAGCAGGCTCGTTGGTAGCACGGCTTATGATATACTCTCCTACTACGAATCCCCCTGAGCGCAGAGTTTCACGGACATGGTACCGTCCGGAAAGGTCCTCTCCTTCAGGGAGCAGCACAGACTGAACAACAATACCTTTCGAATCAGTAATGGTCAGGTTTAAAAGCTCAGGGAAAAAATGCTGGACTGCAGAAAGGATTGGTAACGAGGCCTTCCTATCCAGGTTTCTGACTGAGGGAAGACTGGCCAGCGCGATAAGAATTCCCTGTATTTTCTGTGTAACATCATTCTGAATCTCGGCAAGAGATTCCACTTGAAGGAGAACCTCATCCTTCCCTCGCTCTTTCAGGGTATTTGTTAAGCTAAATCCGGTGCTCAGCACCCCAAAAACAATCGGGACCCATGAGCCCAGTAATATGAGACGGAATGCATGTGTTACCGATCGGACCGGAAAATAGATCCTTACGGACATTCCCGCTACTTTTTCTCCTCTACGATCATTAACGTCTTTGGGTCCAATCGTACACTCAGATCTTCCTGGGGATAGGTTGAGTGATCCTTCACAAGTCGTAGTACGATTTCTCCCTCAACTTCTCCTAAGGTAATTAATACATCGATCTGCTCTTCAAAAGGTTTCAAAGAAGGGGGCATGTTTCGATCCCAGATTTTTTCATTTTCTGGACGGACCGTAGCGCTGAACCATACCATGACACCTAAGTCCCGGGCAAAATCTTTTATAAGACGAAGGTCATTGGGTGTTGCTTTGTAAAAATCATACCCATCTATAATAACTTGCTCTGCTGCAAAGTTCCCATCCCGTATCATTGCCTCAATACTTCGAAGAATCTGGGTTGTCTTTAAGCCTTCCTGATTAAAGCTCATAATAACCCGGTTTCTTATAATCTCATCATGAACTTCCATTGATTGATTCAGCTTTTTAGACAATTGTTTAAAAATATCCTCATACCAGCTGATAATATGATCCGTACGGACAGAAAATGAAACGTGTATCACATGTTTAGATTGTAAAAGGCTGTCTGTAGCTATATGGACAAGACATCCTGTCTTCCCGATACCTTTCGGGGAGGCTAACACTATAATGTCCCCTTTCTTGAGCGGCTCTTTGATAGATTTTTCGAGAATCCTCAAAGGGCTTCGGCGGATCAATTCTTTTTTTACCATTCCTTACCTCTCTTTTCCAAAGGTATTTTAATTATATCTCTTATTTTTGTTCCTTGCGCCTTTTTTCCTGATACGCTTTCTTTAGCTCTTCCCCGATAGCGTTGGGAACTCGGCCATACTTAAGAAACTCCATAGAAAACTCTGCCTTTCCCTGTGTCAAAGAACGAAGTACAGTGGAATACCCGAACATTTCGCTGAGAGGTACTTCTGCTTCGATTCGGCAAAAATTATTATCCTCAGTAGAACTAATAATGACACCTCTCCGTTGATTCAGGCTCCCAAAAATATTCCCCTGGAACTCGGCAGGCCCCTCCACTTCAACCTTCATAATAGGCTCGAGGATCACCGGTTTAGCCTTGTCGTACGCCTGTCTGAACGCTCCGATAGCTGCCTGCTGGAATGCAATATCTGAAGAGTCTACCGGATGGGTCGACCCATCGTTTATTACACAACGAATGTTTACTACAGGGAAGCCGATCAACGTTCCTTTCATTCGTGCAGCCTGAAATCCCTTATCACAAGATGGAATGAATTCGTTGGGGATCACCCCTCCTCGAATCATGTTGACGAATTCATATTCCTTTTCCTCGCAGGGTTCCATGTATCCTGCAACCCTCCCGAATTGACCGGCACCTCCCGTCTGTTTCTTATGGGTATAATCAAAATCAGCACGCTGAGTAACCGTCTCTCGGTAGGCTACCTGAGGCATCCCTGTTTCTACTTCTGCCCGGTACTCCCGCTTCATCCGTTCGATGTAAACATCCAGGTGCAACTCTCCCATACCTTGAATTATAGTCTGGTTTGATTCAGGATCAACATACGTATGAAATGTTGGATCCTCTTTTGTGAATCTGCCTAACGCTTTGGACATATTGTCTGACGATATTTTGTCTTTAGGGAATACAGCCAGTGAAATAACCGGCGCTGGTACATACATGGAAGTCATAGAATAATTGATTCCGGGTTTACAGAACGTATCACCCGAAGCACAGTCAATTCCGAACAAAGCTACAATATCTCCGCATACAGCCTCTGAGATATCTTCCATTTCATGGGCATGCATCCTTATAAGTCTTCCTACCTTAAACTTACGTTTTAATCGGGTATTGTATAAATCATCCCCTTTCCTAAGCATTCCCTGGTAGATCCGGATATAGGTTAGCTGTCCGTACTGCCCCTCCTCCAGCTTAAAAGCGAGAGCAACTAAAGGCAGCTTTACATCTGCTATTAATTCTACTTCTTTTTCACCTGCATCTAGATCCAGGGCTATATTCTTTACCTCAGAAGGATCCGGCAAATAGTGAACAACTGCATCGAGGAGAGGCTGTACTCCTTTATTTTTATAAGCTGATCCCATCAAAACGGGTATCAATTTCCGAGAGAGAGTCCCTTTTCGTAACGCAGCATAGATTTGATCTTCTGTCTCTGTTCCTTCGAGGAAGGCTTCGGCCAGTTCATCAGAAAACAGGGAGGCAGCATCGATCATCTCTTCACGCCTCTTTTCTGCTTCAGCCCGGAGTTCTTCTGGGATTTCCTTTTCTAAGAGTTCCTCCCCATTTTCACCCTCAAAATAGAGAGCTTTCATCCGTACCAGATCTACCACGCCTTCAAATTTATCCTCTAATCCGATGGGAATCTGAATCAGCACCGCATTGTGCCCTAGCTTTTCTCTGATTTGGTCCTTTACCTTGTACGGATTTGCCCCCGTCCGATCACACTTGTTGATAAAAGCAACAAAGGGAACATTGTACCGGCGGAGCTGCCGATCTACCGTGATAGATTGGGATTGCACACCTCCTACCGAACAAAGAACAAGAATCGCTCCATCTAATACCCGTAGCGATCGCTCCACTTCGATGGTAAAATCTACATGCCCCGGCGTATCTATTACGTTAATGGCATGCCCCTTCCAGGTAACATTGGTTGAAGCAGAAGTTATGGTAATACCTCTCTCCCGCTCCAGCTCCATGTAGTCCATCGTTGCTCCACGCCCGTCCTTTCCCTTTACCTCATGGATCATGTGAATCTTTTCACAATAGTACAAGATTCGTTCGGTAAGTGTGGTCTTTCCTGAGTCAATATGGGCGCTGATCCCAATATTCCTCATTTTCGAGATATCCATCCTACTATTCTCCTATATGCTTCCTTAAAAAAACCGAGAACAGGTTCGACTGTTATGCTTGGAAGGTTTCTCTAACTATAAATTTTAATTAAATTCGTTAAAGTATACACTGAACACCAGAAAGATTTCCTTGTTCGTCATTTCTATTCCCAAACTTTTCAACCGTTCTCCGGCTTCTTTTATGTTTAACGAAGGCTCTTGCTCTTTTAGAGCTATAAGCTTTGCAATGCCCTCTTCAGAAGGCAGTCGAATACTACCGAAAAATCCTCGATTATTCAAGACCAGTAGTGCATACCTGAGTAATTGAAACTCTCTATTGAGTTCTTCCAGAAGGGCTTTGGTTTCCTCCAGGCCTGCTCGCAAAGCAGTTTCTCCTTGAAGGGTTTGGGAAGCCAGTGTATCTAGACGTTTCTCAACCTCGTGGAATCGCTTTAGAATGAACTCAGGGTCCTGAGATTCAAGATAGGCATATGGATTCGATACAGCCGCTGTAACTTTTTCTGCAAACTCTTCCTCTGAGAAAAACTGCCCCTTTATTCTTAGAAATAGGTTATCCACCACGATTCTAAAATCAAACTCGAGGTAGTCGGAATAGAAAAACTGGATTCCGGAAGGCATGTAACGAGAGAGATCCTGCCCTTTGTATATAAACGACCTGGGTACTAAAAGAATCTCTGTTCGCTCTTCTCCCAGTAGAATCCGTATGGAGGAAGGCATGAGAAATTGGAACGAACGATAGATAGATACGAGGGCTTGTATCCGTTCCTGATCTATAAGACTTAGTTCTTCGCTCCGTACCGATGCAGAGATATCTATATCCTCCGGAAGGGTAAAACGATACGTAGTAAAATTTCCTTCCCGTGATTTCGATTTAAACTCCAGACCGAGGGATGCAAGATCTTGTGCCCGGGCAGATAGAATTCCCCCCAGCAACAGAAAACATATCAACATAGCTTTTTTCATACTTTCCACTCCTACTGTTCCTCTACCAGTATTTTATCAAAGGGGCGAATAGGATTCTGAACATCTTCCAGGTCTAACAACGCCCAGTACGAATGGGATCCTTCAACCTGATAGTGAATTCTTCCGATGTACTCGTCATCTCGGCGGAACACCCGTGCAACGGATCCCGATGAAACCTTTCGGAGTTTATTTACCGCAACTAAGATGTCTTTCGGATCCCTCGCGTCTAATACGAATCCCTGCTCCCGTGTCTGGACAAAGAACTGTTCCACCGCATACGCATATCGGTCTAACAACGCCTGCTGGTTTGACACCTGGGTTTCCAACCCTTCAATTGTGCCTTTTTGATTTTGGATGATTAGATTCTTACTCCGCAGGCCCTGATCTAACAGAGAAATCACCCTTTCGTATATAAGGGCTACCTCTTTCTCTCTTGCCTCTATCTGGGCAATGATTTGAGGCACAATGTTCTCGAAGGGTATTTTCTTTAGTTCTTTAAGTATCCTATCCTGCTCTTGCAGCTTTTCTCCTAAATGCACCAGTGTATTCGGGTCCACTATTCCTTCCGCGGTCATGAGGGATCGATCAAAACCAGGAAGACGGGCTTCCACTACTCCTGGATCTATAGGCGCCTGAATGAGGGGAACAACCGGATCGCTTACTGCCTTTGGATTGTACTTAAGGATCAGATTGGCTATTTCCCGGGCATGATTCGCCTTTAATACAGCGATGAGTTCCTGCTGGTACTTTTTCAGCTCTTCGATTTCACGGGTGTAGCGGATATTCAGATCTTTCAGTTCCTTCTCATACGCTGCCTTTGTCTGCGCCAGCTCAAATTCAAAAAGCTTCCGCTGGTTGTTCAGTATTTCTTCCTGTTCTTTTGCCCTCTGAACCTGCCGTGTATCGTACGCTTCCATCCGTTTCTGGATGTCCTCTATTTCCGCTTCCTTTTCTTTAATTTTGGGCTGATATGCTTTCCGAATCCGATCCGTTTGTCGGCCTAAAGCTGCCCGAGCTGCTGCGATTCTTCTCGCCTTTTCTTCCTCCGAGAGACTCACCGAAGCCGTGATTATTTCACTTTCCCGCTCGAATGCCCGTCTCGCTTGCCCTATTTCCGATTCTTGAAGAGCCAGGAGGTTTTCCAATTCTCTCCGGGCCGCTTCCATTTCCTGCTCGTTCCTCTTTGCTGCATCCAAAACATCCCGTAGATTTACATCCTCAAAGT
>JAGODW010000058.1 GCA_017998025.1 Spirochaetales bacterium | reverse complement strand
GGTACAGGAGGCCTATGAAGAAGCCCTATCCCTCTCCCGTCCCGGAGTAGGTACCTGGGAAATTGCAGAAAGGGTCCAAACCCTCTTTCAAAAACAGAACCTCGTTATGCCCCACTCGCTGGGACACGGCATCGGCCTGGAGGTGCACGAGCTTCCTTTTTTCCGCAGCCCGGATTCTGGAGGAACGGTTCTTGAACCGGGGATGGTATTTACTCTGGAGCCGGGGCTGTATGAAGCAGGCACAGGCGGGGTACGGCTTGAAAACGATATTCTTATTACCGAAACAGGGCACAAGGTTCTAACAAAATCCCGGATTCTGTACGGGTGATCCCCGGCAGGTTGGAATGGTTTTATTTCGAAAACGTATAAGGATCAGAACTAACGGAAACGAGCACTTTTCCTGTTTCAGAAACCTGCACTATCAACCTACATCCCTGGCTATAATATCGGTGAAGCCCCCAGGATACATCCGTTAAGGTTAGGTTCCCATCCTCTTCAGGTGTTAAAAGGTTTTCCAGAAGATTCTCCGGATACCATATGCCTGAAATAGCCGGAAGAGAAAGGGTGAATTTCTTTCGTACCGTAAGTCTATCTGCTCGGAAACAGCCTTCAGACAGCGTTTCTATCACTTTAGTTGCGTCCAGGTTCCAGGGATTGGGGGCTCCCCGGCGGCCTGCCTCTTGAAAAAATCGGGTACAGTTAAAAGAATCGAGCGGAAACCCTGCTTTTTCAGCCTGCTGGAGAACCGCTGCTGCAAAACCGTCCTCCCAGCTAAGGGATACAACCCCCGCTTGTATCGCATCCGGATACAGCCCGCCGGCAGGATAGAGGCGCAAAGTCTCCCGCTGTTGGGGGGGAGAAGAGTCTTCTCTGTAAAGTACCGGGTATCCTAGAAGAGGGGTAGTGCGGCCCAGGGAAAGGCGGATAGCGACTTTCCTCTCTCCTGGCACTGTGGAAATCCATCTCTCTTTCCCCCCATCGATATACACCAGTTCGTAAAAGTCAGAGTCTTCCCTTTCCATCCAGGAATAGGGAAAGGAGGGAAACTGTACAATAACGGTTTCCTCCCCATCCATAAGACTTCCACAGCCGCCTAATATCAGGATACAGGCTGTATCAAAGATAGTGAGAAGAACATTCAACGATAGCTGTCTTACCGGCATATACATATGGAAAGACGGATGAATGGATCGATTTGATTCAATAAACTACGTTTAAACTCTTCAAATTTTCACTATAAAGTCCCCGAATATGGAGAAGAATATCCCGATACCGGCGGGTAGCATAATCCGGGTACGTCCAGGGGAGCAGTTGAAAGTCTTTCTTTGCATAGAGAAGGGTCAATTCTCCGTAGATGCCGTTCTTCAGGGCAATTCGATGCGCATTATCCTTTGTGGTAGCCAGGACAAAACGGGAAAGTGCAAGAAGACCCGGATCCAGATTTACCTTTCGTTTTCCTTCGACAGCGAAGGATTCTTCCATCTTGTTGGTACAAATCTTTATGTCAGCCAATGTGGAGGGATCCACCAGGTCCCGGAAACTAAAGAAGCATCGGAGAAGACCTTTCCCCATTTCTTCCTCGTAGTACTGGGTAAAATCAAAAGGCAGGGGGGAGCTTTCGTAATCCATCGGACCGAACCTGCGGGCAAGTTCCTCACGGAGAGAGGGGAGGAAATCTTCCCGAGAAAGAAGAGTACAGACCACCAGTTTTTGAGGAATAAACGCGCTTATCTGCCCCATATACCCCTCTTACAATTGCTCTTTTCTCTATTTTATCCCATAATAATGGGTCATGGAAGAGAGTACCGGTTTTGTTTCCCAACTCCAACCTGTCTTAGAACAGTATCGGGACTATCTGGATCGAGAGGAGCTTCCCCACTTAAAAGAGCAGTATCGGATTTATCATACGGCGTTTCTCTCCCTATACAACGTACTACTGAAAAAGGGATTGGTTCATGAGGATCCCTACAAGAAAGATATAAAGATATCAGAAGTGTCTAATCCACCGGAAGATAATTTCCTGGAATCGGAAAAGAGAGAGCAGATGAGCATCCGCCTCTCTCAGTTTGAGTCCCAACTAGATTTCCTTTTGAATTTCTACCAGTTTCGAACGGATTTTCTGGATTTGCTCCGGATTAAGCAGGTATTAAATTTAACCCGGTATATTGCCTGGGATCAGTTCAGCGAGGTTTCTGCCCGAATCAATACAAAAGTTCTGGCCGAATTTGTGGGGAAAATTACCAGAGGAGAGGACCCCTTATCCGCAGGGATTGTAAAAGATGCGGTCGATCAAATTCAAAAGGCATTCCGCAACTGTATAACAATCTTAAAGAAACTCTCCGATTTTCATAGAGAAATGTACAAGTTCGAGGTACGGATCTCTCTCCTGGCACATATGGAGATAGACAGATCCCGGGTTCTGCAATCGAAAGATGAGATTCTTCGGTCCTTGAAGAAACGATTCCCAACAGAACTCCCTGGAAAACATTTCTATCCTGAACTCATCCAGGAAATCCTTGAGGAGGATTACGGCCCTGAAAGTCCTGAACTCCGCAAAGCCCTATTAGAAAAATTCCAGGTTGAAAGAGTTTCTGCAAAGCCTCAAACACCCCAGGCTTCTTTCAAAGCTATGCTTCTGGAAGGGATACGAATGCTGGCATCTGCATCCCGCCCCCTCGATGAGATTGCCCAGAAGCTCCTGGACAATAGCCTGATCCTCGAATCCCGGAAACGTCCTTTTCTTGAACGTTTAAAGATATGGATCCAGCGAATGGTCCAGAAGGAAGAAGAGCTTCTTATTTATGAGGTAGAGTATCTGGATATCACGACTTCCGCTACAAAAAGAGAGTCCATCCGATTTCAGTCCTTTATTGAAGATATAAAGAAACGGGCTCGGATTTACTCAGGCATTCTCGCTCGAACCGGCTCTGGATACAAAAGACTGGAAGAAGCGGGGGAAGAACAGCTGTTCATGTTTCTCCATAAACACATAGAAGAACTTCAGTTGATCCATAGACGTCTTAGCGGTCTGGATACCTTCTTTCGTAGCGAGACTCCCCGGGAAAACAGAGTTTCTCTACGGGGTATTAAGATAGAACTTACCGCTATTCAAAATAGCATCGTAAAGGCAAACCAGAAAAAACACGATTATGTTGCAAAGAAGGAAGAGATGGAGCAATTCAGGAAGCTGGGAGTAGATATCACGAAAGTTTAATCTACGATTCTTCCTACCCTTCAGATACGCGATACATCCCCAATACCCGTACACCCTCCTCTGAGATGGATCTGATCTCTTCCAGAGCGTCCTTAAAAATGTCCATATCCTCGGGAAGCTCAATATCTACGTAGAACATGTACTGCCAGGGCTTACCCGGAATAGGACGAGATTCGAGTTTTTTCATGTTGAGGTTTTTTACCGCAAGAACTTTCATACATTTAAAGAGCGATCCTGGTTTATCCGGAGTAGAAAACACTATAGATGCCTTATTGGGAGTCTCACCCACCTCCAGTTCCGATCGAGATAACACAGCAAACCGGGTATAGTTCAATGGGTTCGTCTCGATCCCTGTTTTTAGCACTTTCATTCCATAGATAACCGCCGCTCCTTCATGAGCAATAGCAGCGTATTCTTTCTTCCCTTCTTTAGCGATATGGACTACAGAACCGGCTGTATCATAAAAGGGCACCTTCTCTATGTAGGGGTGTTCTTCTAAAAATTGGGCACATTGGGCCAATCCCTGTGGATGGGAAAATACCTTTCGGACTCCTTCCAGGGTAGCGCCGGGAAGTCCAATCAAACTATGAACAATACGAAGTTTCGTTTCACCTACAATCTTTATGTCCGGATACCGCAGAAATAGATCATAATTCTCGTGGATAGAACCAGCCAGAGAGTTCTCCAGGGGAACCATACCGTACTGGACTCTTCCTTCCAGCACAGTGTTAAATACATCCTGAAAAGATTTCTGGGGGAGTGTTTCTACCGGAAAATGAAAATAATTTCGGATCGCCATTTCACTGTAAGCCCCTTGCTCCCCTTGAAAAGAAACCTTTGGGATCAGCCCTTGAGCTATTGGCGTATCCACGGCAATAGAGTGCACTCGCCCCAAAAGAGCTCCCTGCGTGGTTACTTCAGGCGATCCGTCTTTCAGCTTTGTTTTTAAAAGGAGAGACGGCAACTTAGCAATTTCTTTATCGACTACCGGCGCTAAAACCTCTATGTCCCGCATCAACTTCTCAAACTGATCGGGGAAGAGAGTTTGTGCACCGTCGGATAACGCCTTTGCCGGGTCTGGATGGACTTCCACAATCAATCCATCCGCCCCTGCAGCAATTGCCGCAAGAGCCATCGGAGGGACTTTTTCCCGTATTCCCGTAGCATGGCTGGGATCTACGATGATAGGAAGATGGCTTAATTTTTTAATTACAGGAATAGCTGAGATATCGAGTGTATTTCGAGTATATGTTTCAAAGGTGCGTATTCCCCTTTCACAGAGGATTACATTGTCCGTTCCATGTGCCAGGAGATACTCAGCCGCCATAAGCCACTCTTCGATGGTAGCCGCCAATCCTCTCTTTAGAATCACCGGCCTCCCTGTTCTCCCCACTTTCTTAAGCAGCTCAAAGTTTTGCATGTTCCGGGCTCCGATCTGGAATACATCAGCATACTCCTGGATCAGTTCTACATACTCTGTGGAAACCACTTCCGTAACGATGGGCATTCCCACAGCCTCCCCTGCCTCTTTCATGTACCGGAGTCCGTCCTCTCCTAAGCCCTGAAAAGCATACGGAGATGTCCTCGGCTTAAAAGCACCCCCTCTAAGCATCACAGCTCCAGAGGCACGAACGATTCGTGCGGTTTCGAGAATCTGCTCACGGCTTTCCACAGCGCAGGGCCCTGCAATAACAACGATCCTCTTTCCCCCTACTTTTATAGGCCCGACAGGTACGATCGTATCATCCTTTTTCAGCTCCCGTGAGGCCAGTTTGAAGGGTTTGCTTATGGGGATAACCCGCTGCACTCCCGGGAGCAGCTCTACTTCCCGCGGATCCACCCGGGGGATCCCCACTGCCCCGAAAATCGTTTCTTCCTGTCCGACAATTTCACGGATTTGATATCCCTTTTTTTCCAGGAATGTGCGAATCTCTTGTTTTTGCTCCGGGGTGATATGTTTTTCGAGAACTATAACCATGTATACACCTTAGACAGGCCCTTTTCCCCTGTCAAGGAGGCTAAAAATACCCCCCTATTGATCACGGAGTAAGTATTCGATCTCCTATAGAGGCAATCCTTCGGTCGCTGTAGATGGCTCGAAAGTACTCCCTGAAGGATTTCTCCAGCTGTTTCCGGTACTCCACGTACTTACTAATATGTCCCAGCGTGGATAGAGGGGCTCCTTTTGCCATCACCTGGGTATTCCCTGCGTTGTACATGGCAAGAGCTACAATATCGTTTCCTCCGATCTCCAAACACTCCCTGAGGTGTGCCAGGCCATACTTCGTATTGATTTCAATGTTGTAGAAATCACTTTCCTTTAGACGAGGAAACGACCGTGAGTTCAGCTGGAATAACCCTCGATCAATGGAAGAAACATTCCTATTTACCGCACGCGGATTAAAATTGCTTTCGACAAAGGCCAGGGAAAATGTAAGAAAAAGGGATAGATCGTACTCATCAGAGTACCGGAGGATGGTTTTTCCCACCTGTTCCGACCCTGCAACCCGGATAAAGAACTTTTCCACCAGGTTCCGGGTACCCTCATTTCTGTAGAGAGAAAGAGAAGGGTCAGGCAATTCTATCAGCTCCAGTACCCTATTCCTCTCGAGAGATAGAAGATTCATTTTCTCCTGTTCATTCGTGTATGGTTCCTGGGTGCATCCGAATAATACTCCCAGAGTCAGGGCGAATATATGAGTTTTCAGTCTTGTCACTTTTTCAGCTCCCGTTTCCATTCTAGTAGCACTTGTTGGTGGGCTGCGATTGTAGCCGCGCTGATCAGATCTCCCACGGGACCGCGTCCCCCCTGATCATTTCCGTCATTGATGTATAAGGTAACCAGCAGCCGTTCCAGATCTTCTATAGTAAAGGTAGGGTCTTTCAATATCCGATAGCGGGTAGTAGCATACACAGTTTCGTATACTTCCTCGTATTTCTTTTCTTCACACGCATTCATCAAGGCTGTAATATATCAAAACACCCTATAAAAGTTAAGAGGTGTCTCGTATATACTAACCCGTATGAAAAATATGCCGTTTTCTGATCTTTGCCGCAAAATATTGGAGGATTTCTCTGGTCTGGGTACAGAAAATCCAGAACGGGTCCACAACGAATATACCCCTGAAGCACGCACATTCGTACCGCAGGATCCTCATTCCCTAAGCCGGTTTCTCTACCTCTTTTTTGGAGAAGCATTGTTCCAATATCCTGGTTCTTTCCATCTACACTGGAAGTATGTAAGAGGGAACCTCCATCTCCGTATGGATGGACCATTCAATATCCGTGATTCTCTTCTCCCCCTTTTTCAGGATCTGGGGGTTATTATAAAAAAATACCCGGACCATACCCTGGAACTAGTTCTTCCGTCCCCGGAATACTCTTCCCCAGACATATCTCAGGAGGAGAAGGACATTTTTGATCCATCTGTCCTGGAAGATGCGTATCCCGACCCGGAGCTTTGCGTCCAGGTAGTGGAAGGTTTTCTAGATCGGTGTGAATCGCTGCTAAAGGAACTAGAATGCCTGGAACCCTCTAAAGACCTTGCAATCATCCACCGAATCGCTCACAGTATAAAGGGAGGGGGGCTGAACATCGGAGCCCGGAATCTGGCCGATACTGCCCGTGAATTAGAATACAGGACAAAAGCAGGAACAATCCTGAACCTGAAAAATGAGGTAGAGGCTTTGAGGAAAGAACTATCCCTATTGAAAACCGTATACAAAAAGATTAAGTCTCATGGATAAAGGACAAAAATGAGCGAAAAAAAAATCCTTATTGTAGAGGATGAGTTTACGGCACGAACATTACTGGAATTCCAATTGAAACGGTTGGGAATAAGCTTTGACTCTGTGGAGAACGGGGGGGAAGCGCTTTCCTGTTTTCAGAAAGGGAAGTACTCCCTCGTACTACTGGATGAGTACCTTCCCGACTTAAACGGAAGTGAAGTTGCCCGAAAGATCCTCGAAATAGAACCGGGAGTTCCCCTATTCGCCATGACCGGAGATTCCGAGGCAGTGCCCCGCTTAAAAAGGGAAGGATTTCAGGACGTATTTCTTAAACCCTTGCATGGGAAAGGACATCTCGATATCATCCTTGGGTACCTGACATGAAGCGAATTATTCTGAGTTTAGGGATACTCTGGGGCGTGTTGGGGATTGGCTATTCTCTGGATCCTCCGAAAGAGCTGGTTGTGGCCTTCCTTCCCGGAGAGATCAGCCTAAATCCTATAAATGCCTTTTCCTCCTCTGAAGCACAACTCTACACAGCTCTTTACGAGGGACTTGTTTCGTACCATCCTGCAACGCTAGACCCGGTACCTGCCGCCGCAGGAAGCTGGGAAGTATCTCCCGACGGCAAGACATACATCTTTCGGATCCGGGAGGAAGCGCGGTACTCCAACGGGGATCCAGTGACGTCTGCAGATTTCCGGAACTCCTGGTTGAAATTTCTCCATCCTGACTCCAGAGCAGAGTATTCATTTCTTTACGACATCATCGAGGGAGCTAACGAGTACCGAACCGGGAAAAATCCTGATCCTGAATCAGTACAAATTAAAGCTCTAACAGAAAAACGGCTTCAGGTAGTGTTGGAATATCCTTCTACCCACTTTTTAAAAATTCTCTGCCACCATAGTTTTGTTCCCATTCATCCCTCCCGCCTGGATAAGAAAGATTGGAATACCCTTCCCGAAGTGCCCGGGAATGGACCGTATGTTCTAGCTGAGTAGGGGCAGAATAC
>JAGODW010000057.1 GCA_017998025.1 Spirochaetales bacterium | reverse complement strand
GTGCTGAGAAACTGATCCGGTTCAAAGGTTTCCTCTTCCATGTCTTCCTCGCGGGCGGCTCTGAGCAATATATAAGAATGTTCCACTGTTACCCCATCCGGCTTTAACCAGAGAAATACAGGCGGTTCTTTCGGGGTTTGAGTTGTAAGAGGAGAAAAGTCCAGTTTAAACACCCACGAGGTACTGCGCTGGTCTGGAGAGATCAATAGAAGGGGTTTATTAGTATCATCCACTTCTTTAAACCTGAGCCGTACAAATCCCCTGCTCGTTATAGAGGATTCGGTTCCAATGTAGGTTAAGTCTTCCAACGCTGTCCGATCTTGCAGGATCGTGTCACTTCCTGCTGCATATAATTTATAAAAGATCTCATACCCCAGAAACTCGTCTATATCGTTTTCCGTATTATGCCTGAACTGGTAGTACCCGATTGTTTGGTCCGATTTCACATCATCGGTACTGATGGGATGGATATAGACGTACGTTTCCAACCCGCATCCAGAAAAAACACCAGAAAGAATAAAAGAAGCAGCCACAACAATAAAAAGCGCTCCTTTGCGTAAAACGGCTTTGAAAAATGAAAGTTTAGAACCCTTCTGGTACATCGATCAACTCGTAGATTAAAACAGGGCGATTTTTTCCCTTTACCCGAATATTATCCAGTTCACGGGCTATAACTCGCTCCTTTACCAGGGCGTAGGTATATTCGCTCAGAATAATATGAGTCTTATACTCTTTATTAGTTCCTTCCAGCCGGGCCCCGAGGTTCACATTATCTCCTGTGAGAGTGTAGTTCATTCGGCCCAGGCTCCCCATGTTTCCCACTGTCATGATCCCGGAATTCATCCCGATTCCAATATCGATTCTTCGTTCCGGAGGCCACCGGGTATTCAGTTCCGCGAGGACCGCCATCTGTTTCAATGCACACTTGCACGCGAGAATCGCATGTTCCTCCTGAGGAACCGGAGCACCCCAGAAGCACATAATTTCATCCCCCACATACTTATCCAGCGTTCCATCGTACCCCAGGATCACGTCCGTCATGGCCGTAAGGTACTCGTTAAGGTGGTTCACCAGCTCCTGAGGAGTCATGCTTTCCGAAAGAGTCGTAAAACCGCGGATATCGGAAAAAAATACGGTAAGTTCCTTGTCTACTCCTCCCAGTTCCAGCGGATGGTCCAGGATTTGGTCTACTACCTTGGGACTTACGTACTTCCCGAACATCTCCTTTATTCGGCGTTTGTCTCGTTCCTCTGTCATAGCGCGATACGCTACAATACTGATAAAACTGAGAAACATTCCTGAGGCAGGTAAAGAAAAGTTCAGGATGTACGCATGCGAATCAAAGATAAGAGTAACACCCAGAAAAAACAGGAGGATCAGTGCCAGGGTAATTCCAAATGACCAGAGGGTAGAAAGTCGGGACACAATGAAGGAAATACCGAGAACCAGGACACAGAGTACAATGAAATTGACCCATCCATCTGCATACCGGAGAAACTTGTCCATAAGGATTGTATTTAACGCATTGGCATGGATTTCTACCCCGTACATAAGGCCAAAGGGGGTAGGTTTTTGGTCCGCGGCCATCCCTTCGGAAAACGGTCCCACCATAAGGATTTTGTTCTTTACGGCTTTAGTACGAGGCCAGGCAGAAGGATCCAGTCCGGGCACCCGGGATGCATAGGCGGCATAACTTCGTATCGGAAACGTCTGGTGACCATCGATAGAAGCGGTTGAAGGGGGGCCCATGAAATTTACCAGCATTTCTCCATAGGAATTGATGGGAATTTCGATAAACTCTTTCGAAGATATTTTTCCCTCTGCATCCTGCCATCGTGGATTCGGCAACCGGATATACTTCCCCAGAACTACCTCGAGGGAACCAATGTCCACTTGAAAGTAATCGCAGGCAAGAGATAGCGTAATAGAGGGTATAAAATAATCTTTATATTTTCGGAGAACGTACCGGAAGGTGTCTGGTTTTCCATCGTTGTTCGTGTCCTCCGCTTTTGGAGGAGCCTCTTTTTCCAGCGTGCGCTTTAAGGATTCAAGGGCTTGAGGGGTGAGGGGAACAGGTACCCCATGTTCATCCCCTCTCCTATCAAACCACCCTACCCATTCAAACCGGTCAGGATCGGCTATCGTCTCACCAGGTTTTACGTCTTCCACATAGAAAGTTTCCTGAAGAACAGAGAAGCGGGCGATTAAAGGCTGTCTTCGGTACACAGAATCATAGTCCGCCAGGAAATTCGCATGTCCATACCCCTTGCTTGCCCGGCCATAGGGTTTTAAGGGAGGTTGAGCTCCATAGAATGCAGGAAGATGAGTCCACTCACCCGATACATTCTGTATTTCACCAAATCTCTCTATCAACGCTTCCTGTCGAGCATAGAACTCTGTTTCCTGCCCTGCCAGCGGAGGACTCAAATCTAATACGGTTTCTAAAAAGGCCCTTCCGTTATTGGAAATACTTTCCACCAATAAAGCATCGTCGTACGCACGAGAATCCGGTTCAATAAAAAAGATATCGAGGAAAATCGAACGTTCCCGTTCTTCTGGATCCTGAATTCGGGTAAACGAATCCAGAAGATTTGCATGGCGGTAACGTGGAAACGGCCATTTCCCGAACTTGTTTAGAGAGTTAAAATCGATTCCCAGGATCAGAATATCGGGAGATATGCCGGGGTTTCGGGCAGTTATGCTTACCCCTTCCTGAATTCGTCTTTTCTCCGTGATGTTCTTCAGGTTGAAATGGAGATCCAGAATCTTCAGTTCCAACCGTTCAGGGACCAGGGTTGTTTGTTTCAGTAGAAGAAGGAATAGGATAACCAGGGCACCCAGGGCGATTCCAAAAGTACGGGTTGCAAAAATCCCTTTTCTACTCCAGAGTTTCGCCATAGGCTGCCCCACCAGGTTAAGACTGTAAGGTTTTGAAATAAATCAGTCGATTCCGGGCGAGTTTTGTCCAGCTGCTGGACGGGTACTCGTCAATCAGCCGATTGTAGTATACAGAAGCTTCACTGGAAGATCCTTTTGTCTCCAGGATCCTTCCCATAGAAAATAATACGTGGGGAATTTCCGGGAAATTTTTTGCGTAGATACTATCCACCTCCTTCAGGTCTTTCAATGCACCTTCCAGATCTCCTGCCTCTTCCTTACATACAGCTGCACTCATAAGGGCTATGGGAGCCAGGTGGCTTTTCGGATACTTTATTGCCAGAGTATTCCATAGTTCTGCTGCAGTCCCATACTCTTTCTTTTCAAAAGCGATCTCTGCCTTCACATCATAGGCACGAACCGCTGCATAGTATCGCGGGTAGGCATCTATGATAGCATCAAGTTCTGTAAGGATGGTGTTTTCCAGCTTTGCTTTCTCCTCCCCCTCTGCATTGCGAAATTTCTCAATCTGTTTCAATACCTCTTCGATCCGAACGGTCGATTCCTCCCGTACTTTTTTATGGAATTCTTGAGATATCAGAACCCCAACCAGAAGTACTACCACGAAAATTACCGAACCCCATAAAAACTTTCGATAGGTATGGATAAAGTGAGCAATACGATCAATCAGCTTTACTTTTTCTTTTTCTTGTTCTTGTTCTTGCTTTCGGCTATCTTCTGCCATTCCCCCACTCCTTATCGTGTGATTTCTAATTCTTTTATCAATTTTGAAAGATACGTCCTCTGGATTCCCAGTGCTTTGGCCGCTTCGGTTTGACTCCAGTTACACCTCTGCAGAGCATGGGTAATAAAGCTCTTTTTAAACGCCAGGAGAGCTTCCTTGAACGGTTCTCCTGTATAATTCTCTATCTGACTCTTGTTATCGATGGGAAGGAGGAGGTCCTGGGGAGTGATATACTCATCCCGGGCTATTACTACGGCCCGCTCAACCGTGTTCTCCAGTTCCCGAACGTTTCCCGGCCATGCATAGGAAAGAAGAATCTCCATAGCATGGTCTGAAAATCCTCGAATCTGCTTCTTTGTTTCCCGATTAAATTTTTTCAGAAAAAAATTCGCCAGGGCTACGATATCTTCGGTTCGTTGACGAAGGGGAGGAATGTAGAGAGGAAGAACGTTCAAGCGATAGTAAAAATCTTTCCGAAAAGTTCCCTTTTCAACTGCAGCTTCGATATCCCGATTTGTAGCTGCAATAATCCGTACATCTACCGTAAGGGTCTCTGTTCCTCCCACCTTCTCAAAGGTTTTTGATTGGAGCACCCTTAACAGTTTCGCTTGAATAGAAAGAGGAAGATCCCCTATTTCATCTAAAAAGATTGTACCCCCATGGGCCAGCTCAAAACGGCCCCTTCGTTCCTGGGAGGCATCTGTAAATGCTCCTTTTACATGTCCGAAGAGCTCGCTCTCCAGGAGGTTTTCGGGCAGGGCTGCACAGTTTACCCGAATCAGGGGTCGGTTACGTCGGGGACTCTGAAGGTGGATCTGTTCTGCAAAAAGCTCCTTCCCTACCCCACTCTCTCCCAGGATCAATACCGAGGAATCTGTAGCAGCGATCCGTTTCGCCAGCTCGATCTTCTCCCGAATCGCTTTACTTTCGCAAATAAAGGTATGGTACCCCTCTCCTCCAGAAACCTTATCCCGAAGAAGATCCATCTCATC
This sequence comes from Spirochaetales bacterium, assembly GCA_017998025.1. GTDB lineage: Bacteria > Spirochaetota > Spirochaetia > DTKZ01 > DTKZ01 > DTKZ01. The sequence goes on along the minus strand of JAGODW010000057.1, from coordinate 3,465 downwards.
CCGTACCTTCTGGTAGTTACGGGCATTCTGTAAAGTTAAGGAAGCCTGTGTACTGAAAATCTCAAGCCATTCTAAATCTTCCTGATTGAACAGCCTTCCGTTGTTTTTGTTGATGATTTCGATTACCCCGACGCACTCACCCTTTACATGCATGGGTGTGGCAAGAATCGAAGTAGTGGGAAATCCGATCTGTTTACTGATGTCGGCAAAAAAACGAGCATCGGTTTCCACATCATTTACAATTAGGGATGTTTTATGCTCTGCAACCCACCCCGCTATCCCTTCCCCCATGTTGAGAGAGAATCTTTTCATTTCCGGTCCCTTTGAACCGAGAGAAATTTCAAAAAAAAGTTTATTGCTTTCCTTCTCATGCAGCAACAATGAGGAGGCTTCTCCGTCGACCAATCGGGTAGCGGATTCAAGAATATCAGTGAGCAGCGATTTAACATCGGAATAGTCGGAATTGATACGCTTATTAATTTCAATAAAGGTTTCGAATTTCTTGGGATCGATCGTTTGTTTTAACATTTCCTATCCAAGAAGCTATCAATCGCCGTTTTTCTCCTTTAAAAAATCTCCCAGCGTGAATGTAGCTTCTCCGTCCCCTTCATCGTGGATATATTTTTTCAACTCTTCCCTCTGTTGTTTCTTTGCATACTCTCTGAGGGATAAGGAAAGTCTATGCTTGGAGGGGTTGATTTCCAGAACTACGGCGTTCACCGTGTCACCCACCGCATACTTTTTTATTGCTTCTTCAGGGGGTTCTCCAGGAGCGGTAGGTATATTTGCTTTATTTACCAATCCTTCAATATCTCCCTGCACCTTCACAAAAATACCGAAGTCTGTGATATTGGTAATAACCCCTTCAATGACACTCTTCTCAGGATATGCCTTCTTCAACGAGGCCCAGGGATCTTCGGAAAGCTGCTTTACTCCCAGCCGGATGTTCCGTTCCTCGGGAATCACATCCAGTACCATTACTTCGATTTCTTCTCCCTCTTTTACCATCGAGGAAGGATTTTTAATCTTTTTCGTCCAGGAGAGATCATCCACATGGAGGAATCCGTCGATCCCTTCCTCTAATTCTATAAAAACTCCTGCATTTGTAATTTTACGTACCGGCCGTGTTAGCCGCATTCCTACCGGATATTTTTCTGGAATCGAATCCCAGGGATTCGCATACACCTGCTTCAATCCGAGAGAAATACGACCTTCATGAATATCGTACCCGAGGATCATGGTCTCTACCTCGTCTCCAACCTGCAGAACTTCCTTTGGATGCTTGATCCGTTTTACCCAGGAGAATTCGGAAATATGAACTAATCCTTCGATTCCTTCCTCCAGTTCAATAAATGCACCAAAGTCAGCCAGCTTGGTAACTTTTCCTTTTACGATATCTCCCACATGATACTTTTCCTCGAAATGAACCCACGGATCCTCGGTAAAATGTTTCAGGGAGAGATTGATCTTTTGGTTCTCTTTATCGAGACGGACCACCTTCAGTCGGATAGTTTCTCCCTTTTTTACATAATCTTTTGGCCGGGTAACATGACCCCAGCTCATGTCGTTCACATGGAGCAACCCATCAAACCCTCCCAGATCGATAAATGCCCCAAAGGAAGTAAAGCTTTTTACAACTCCTTCCACTTCATCTCCAATCTGAGTTTTTTCAAAAAATTCTGCCTTTCGCTGAGCAATGTCCTTCTCCATCCAGGCACGCCGGGAGAGCACAATGTTTACTCGTTTCTCATTGTACAACCGCTCAATGAGAAACTTCGATTCGAGGCCAACGTACTGTTCTGGGTTTTCCACCCGCTGAATATCGATTTTGGAAATGGGATTAAACCCCAAGATACCGTACCCAAGATCTATTTCAAATCCACCTTTTATCGCTTTTGCTACTTTTCCTTCGATAGGAGTATGCTCCTGGAACGCATTCCGAAGTTTCTTCCAGAACAGTTTTTCATCCGCCCGCTGTTTGGAAACAATCACTTCTCCTGCCCGGTTCTCTTTCTTCAAAAGTACAACCTGAACCACATCTCCCACTTTGGGAGGGGCTATAAATTCAGAAAGAGGTACTTTTCCCTCAGACTTATACCCAACATCCAAAAACGCATGTTCCGGACTTATCTCCACTACCTTACCTTCTACAAGCCGCCCCTCTTCCAGCTCGTCCAGGTTTTTTAAATAATGTTCCTGCAGCTCTTCTTGAAGACTGTTTTGTACGGGGGTTTCACGTGTTTTTTGTTCATTATCCGTCATAACTACCATATTACTCCTGCTGATGTTCCGCCTCTGTGGAATGATTGCCACTACTTTCTCACAAACTTGTTCTATCGTCAAGTCCGACGTATCCAGATAGAAAGCCCCTTCTGCAATCATAAGCGCCCCTTCGTGCTTCTCTCTATCCCGGGTATCCCGTTCCGCAATGCTTTCCTTCAGCTCTTCAAGGCTTAATACACTGGTACCCTGTAATAGTCTCCGTTTGGCCCGGGTTTCGATCGAGGCGTCTAGATACACTTTGACGGCTGCATCGGGAAACACTACGGTGCTTATATCTCGTCCCTCCACAACAATGTCACGCCCCTCTGCTATTTTTCGAAGACACTCGTTCACCCGGTGGCGGATAGGGATACTCGCAGAGAATTGGGAAACGTACCTGTCCACCTCATCGGTGTGCAGCTCAGAATCCCGCTCCTCTCCGTCTACCAGTAGACGCCCATTCTTTAGATCAAACTCGGTCTCTTGAGCAATTCGAATCGCCTCTGTTTCCTGCTCAGGAATAACTCCCTGCCGAAGAGCTTTCCACGTAATCGCCCGGTAAAAATTCCCTGAGTTCAGGTACTGAAATCCGCACCGTTCCGCCACACATTTTGAAATAGTACTTTTCCCAGCTCCTGCAGGGCCATCTATTGCAATTACCATGGAATGCTCCTTCTTTTCTTTAATTCCTATCTGGAAGAGTCCTTCTTTTTAAAGCTCCTGACTTCTTTCTCTGTAAGATACCGGAACCTCCCCGCTTCTATCCCTTTTAAAACCACGGATCCGATACGTATTCTATGAATCCGTCTGGGGTACAATCCTCGGGAACTGAATACGTTACGGATCTCCCTGTTTTTCCCTTCGATAAGAACCAGATGAACTCGCTTAGGACTTTTTACCGTGTACGATTGAAGCCGGTAAATTTCTCCTTCTACATAAATTCCTTTTTTATATTCTTCCAGGAATTCCAGGGGAATTTCTTTCTTGGTCTCTACAATGTATTCTTTTTCGATTTCAGAACTCGGATGAGAAACGATCCGGGCAAACTCGCCATCGTTGGTAAAAAAAATCAATCCAGAAGAGAGAAAGTCCAGTCTGCCCACCGGGTACAATCGCGATTTCAGGAAGGGACGTATTAAATCTAAGGCAATCGGCCTTCCTTCAGGATCGTACGTGGTACTAAGATACCGGGGAGGTTTATGG
>JAGODW010000056.1:4641-8100 GCA_017998025.1 Spirochaetales bacterium | reverse complement strand
ATCCAGGTTCGGTTCCAATACAGCCTTTATTCGGAAGGTGAGCAAGAAATCTGCTTTACCATGGAATTGGAAAAGAATCAGTTTTTACGCCAGCTAAAGCAGGAATAGACTCATTTTAAACTTTTGTGATCTTGAGAAAAAAGGTCTGGTAAAAACAAGAAAGATTTGGCATAATTAAAAAAGCAAGATATAGGGGAGGTTATATAATGAAAAGCATTAAAGGCACAAAAACGGAAAAAAATTTACTTACCGCATTTGCCGGAGAATCTCAAGCCAGGAATCGCTACACATACTTTGCTTCTAAAGCCCGGGAAGAAGGGTACATTCAGATAGCAAAAATCTTCGAGGAAACGGCGGATCAGGAGAAGGAACATGCAAAACGATTATTTAAATTCCTGGAAGGGGGCGAGGTAGAAATCGCTGCTGCATTCCCGGCCGGGGTTATAGGGACTACTGCAGAAAATCTGAAAGCAGCCGCTAGCGGGGAAAACTATGAATGGACCACCATGTACAAAGAGTTTGCCGAAGTGGCGAGACAGGAAGGTTTTGATGCCATTAGTTCAGTATTCAGTGCCATTGCGGTGGCGGAAAAGCAGCATGAAAAGCGGTACAATGATCTGCGGGCAAATATAGAAGGGGGCCGTGTGTTCAAGCGGGAAAAGAAAGTTGTGTGGAGGTGCATCAACTGTGGATATCTCCATGAGGGAACAGAAGCACCCAAAGCTTGTCCGGCATGTGCGCATCCCCAGAGTTATTTTGAACTGTTAGGCGAAAACTGGTAAGTGCCTTACAAAAAGGAGATTTTAGAATGACAAAAAAATATCAGGTTTATAAGTGCAATGTCTGCGGAAATATTGTAGAGGTTCTAGATGCGGGGGAAGGAGAACTTGTCTGTTGCGGAAAACCCATGAATCTTCTGGTTGAAAAAACTGCAGATAAGTCTACAGAAAAACATGTTCCTGTAATTGAGAAAACATCGTCAGGTTATAAGGTAACCGTAGGAAGCACTCTTCATCCGATGGAAGAGAAACACTACATCGAATGGATAGAGTTAACTGCAGATGGAATCCGATATAAGAAATTCCTCAAACCAGGCGATCCTCCCTCTGCAGAATTTTCTCTATCTGCCTCTACGGTTTCGGCAAGAGAATACTGTAATGTCCACGGTTTGTGGAAAAGCTAAATTATAGTATCCAGACAAAAAGGAGCCATCTATGAAGAAGTATGTATGTGACGTTTGCGGCTATATTTATGATCCGGCCGAGGGCGATCCAGACAACGGGATAAAACCCGGAACCCCTTTCGAATCGCTACCGGAAGATTGGGTATGTCCTATGTGCGGTGCTGCAAAAAGTGATTTTTCCCCGATGGATTGATCTAAAGACTTTATGCTGCCGGCGGACCTCCGCCGGCTTTTTCATTTTCTGCTAGGGGATGCACTACGCAGGAGGATTAAGGCTCTTTCAAAACTGGTGTTTTCGTCCAGGCGATTTTCAAAAATCCCTATTGTATAAGGGTTTACGAATTTCGTCGGGTTAGCAAGGTGGATTTTTGAAAACGCCTAGATTAAACTTTTTTTATTTGAAAAAGGGGGATTGGGGTGAAGGTTCTCATCATGGAAGATGAACGGCCTCTTGCCCGTATTCTGGAAGTAGAACTCTCCCTTCAGGGAATGCAGGTAGAGATTCGATATGATGGGAAATCAGGTCTCCTTCGCGCCTGGGAGGGAGATATGGATCTTGCACTTCTAGATTGGATGTTGCCTGACCTGGAAGGGATTGAAGTATAAAGCAACTTCATCCCTATACCCAGGCCCTTATTTCTTCCATACCTCTTCTAGAACCAGGTGGTTGGCAGGATGATACGGTACTTAAAGGAGAGTTAAGTTCACCTGTAGATCCCAGGCCGGGTTGTCGGTTTGCTCCTCGCTGCTCGCTGGTAAAAGAGTATTGCTTACAGCAGGACCCTCCATTGGTAGAATCGGCCACCGGACGATATTCTGCTTGCGTTCGGGCTGGAGAGATGGTTTAATATTAATATAAAGTAAAATACGGCCCTTATGGGTCGGTACTCTAAAGGTTGGAGGTACGAACGTATGGCGGAGGGCCAGAAACTGGAAAGGGATGACCAGTGGAAGCCGGAAATTCCGGACAAACATCCTTCTATATTAGAACCTATCGTTCTGATCGTTGGTGCTTTAGCAGGGATTCTTGGGGCTATTATCGGAGTTGAGCTTATTACACGGGTAGGTATTACGCCTAATACTTCCATTATAGGTGCCATTATAGCTATTGCACTGTCCAGGATTCCTATTCTAGCTTTTAGAAACTTAAGAAGCGTTCACCGTCAGAATTTGATGCAGACTGTTATCTCCGGAGCAACCTTCGGAGCAGGTAATGCACTAATTCTACCTATGGGGATCTTATGGTTGATGGGGAAACCTGAATTGGTACCTGCTATGCTTCTAGGGGCCATCATCGGGATGGTCGTAGATGCATGGATCCTGTATATGGTATTCGATTCGCGGATTTTCCCGGCTACAGGGGCCTGGCCACCAGGAATTGCTACGGCAGAGACAATTATTGCAGGTGATGTAGGGGGAAAACGAGCCTGGACTCTGGTGGCAGGAGGTGTCATTGGAGGGATAGGTACCTACTCAGGATTCCCCATGGATATTTTCGGCGTCTGCTGGATCGGGAATATCTGGGCACTGTTTATGTTTGGAGTAGGATTACTGGTTCGGGGTTATGCAAAACCTCTGATAAACGTTGATGTAAACGCTATTTATCTTCCGCATGGAATAATGATCGGGGCGGGGATTGTAGCTCTAATCCAGATTATCCAATTAATGCGGGGGAAGAGCAAAACGCATCAGACTGCCCTGGAAACCCATAAAGCGACAAGAACCCAAGCAGATATAAAACAAGGATTTGGGTATGGGTTTATAGCCTATCTGGCGGGAGCTATTATCCTCGCCATAGTTGGAGGAATTGTTTCTGAGATGTCCTTTGGGCAACTCCTTCTTTTTATTGTGTTTGCCGCTATTGCTGCAGAGGTTTCCGAGATCATGGTAGGATTGGCAGCCATGCATGCCGGGTGGTTTCCTGGCTTTGCTACAGCTTTAATCTTTCTGGTTTTAGGGATGTTAATGGGATTTCCTCCCCTTTCTCTCGCTTTTCTGGTAGGGTATACAGCTTCTACAGGCCCCGCGTTTGCCGATATGGGATATGACTTGAAAGCAGGATGGATCCTCCGTGGATCGGGAGAGCATCCGGAATTTGAGATGGCAGGAAGGTTCCAGCAGTTCTGGGCAAAAATGCTGGGTGCTGTTTGCGCCATTGTATTTTTATTAATCTTCTACAAGGCCTACTTTGGATCAAATTTGTTCCCACCAGTCGATCGGGTGTTTGTGGCAACCATTAAAGCGGGCGCATCGCCTGAAGTATTGAAATGGCTTCT
>JAGODW010000056.1:0-4541 GCA_017998025.1 Spirochaetales bacterium | reverse complement strand
GCGCCATTGTATTTTTATTAATCTTCTACAAGGCCTACTTTGGATCAAATTTGTTCCCACCAGTCGATCGGGTGTTTGTGGCAACCATTAAAGCGGGCGCATCGCCTGAAGTATTGAAATGGCTTCTAGTCTGGGCACTTGTAGGAGCCATCATTCAATTTATCGGTGGAGCGGATCGGCAAATCGGTATCCTGTTTGCTACAGGGTTACTGATCATGAATCCCATTGCAGGCTGGACTGCCCTGGTTTCTTTAGCTTTCCGGATTTTAATTCTTAAAATTTATGGGAAAAAAGCAGAGAATACTATGTATGTTCTTGCCGGTGGATTCATCGCAGGATCTGCCCTGGTATCCTTCGGTACAGGAACCGCAAAAGCCCTTACATCCACCAAAAAGTAGGTTTTTCGAGGGGAGTTTTCATATAAAGAGCGGCAGGGCTTAGTGCCCTGCTGAATAAATTAAAGGAGAGAGCATGGTGGAAGTATTGCACAGGATTGGCCTAATCCGGGTAGTTTCTTTTACGGATGAAAAGATCGCAGGGTTGCACGGACGTTTGATCGAGGAGCGGTTCCCGAATTTACGGGTAATTTCCCGGTGCATCCCTGAACAGCCGGAAGGGATATACGATGATGCTTCCGAAGCACTTGCTGTGCCAAAGGTGGTCGAGCTTGGCCAACAGATGGCAAAAGAGGATGGCATCGAGGCATTGATTATTTCCTGCGCAGCAGATCCAGGGGTAACCCAACTCCGTGAACAGGTATCTATTCCTATTATTGGGGCAGGTAGTGCCGCTGCAGCTTTAGCCCTCAGCTATAGTGATCGGGTAGGGGCTCTCGGCATTACAGAAGGAGTCCCAGTGGTGATGAAGAGAATTCTGGGAAGCTATTTGGTAGGGGAGACAAAACCAAAGGGGGTTATCACCACCCTGGACCTTATGAAGCCAGAAGGCAAGAAGCGAGCTATCGAGGCCTGCCAATCTCTTGTTCAGCAGGTACACTGCAGAGTAATCGCGCTTGCATGTACAGGGATGGCTACTATAGGAGTAGCCCGGGAAATGGAAGAAGCTGTCCAGGTACCGGTAATCGATCCAGTAGTTGCGGCGGGTTGTTGTGCATGGTTTTTTGTAGAGGGAAGAAGTACGATAGGAGGGATGAAATGAAACAAGGGAGCACGAGGGGAGCCCTTTTTCCTATCACCGAAGACACCATAGAAAGCATACTAGTAGGGGGGTGCTTTCTAGGTGGCGGCGGAGGAGGATCCATGGAAGGAGGCCGGAAAATGGCCCGCCTTGCTCTGGAAGTAGGACTTCCTACTGTGTTGTCCCTAGATGCCTTTCCAGAGGATGCGATGATTGCAACGGTTTCTGCGGTTGGAGCTCCTGCGGCAAAGGATCAATTCTGTACTCCTATGAATTACGTTCGATCGGTAGAGATTCTCTCCCGCGAGGGGATCCAGCTACAGGGACTCAATACGAGTGAAAATGGGGGACTTGCTTCGGTAAATGGCTGGTTTCAATCGGCTGTATTAGGAATCCCTGTAGTAGATGCGCCTTGCAACGGAAGGGCTCATCCTCTCGGAACCATGGGGGCAATGGGGCTGCAGAGAGAAACAGGATACATTTCGCGCCAGGCAGCCGTAGGTGGAAACCCTTCAAAAGGGTTCTACACAGAAGTTTTAGTTTCTGCAGGTATTCAGGAGGCTTCTCGCCTGGTGCGTCAGGCATCAATATCTGCGGGTGGAATGGTGGCAGTTGCCCGGAATCCGATAGATGTACAGTATATCCGAAAAAACGGGGCTCCTGGGGCTTTGAGCCAGGCTTTGGAAGTTGGGATTAGAATCCGGAAAGGAATTTCCGTTTCACCGATGAAGGCTGCTCAGGAGGTAGCGGAATACCTGGGGGGAAGGATAGTGGCCGAAGGAATCGTCGAGGAGATTACTCTCGTAACGCGGGAAGGATTTGACGTGGGTTCCTTAGCTATCCGCTCAGGAAAAGTGAATGTTGAGGTAACTTTCTGGAATGAATTTATGACCTTGGAACAAGAGGGGGAACGGTTAGGAACTTTTCCTGATCTTATAGTTTTGATGGATTTAACCACGGGACTTCCCCTTCCTTCTGCCGATGTGAAACAGAGTCAGAAGGTAGTGTTGGTACTGGTTCCCCGGGATAGGTTGATCCTGGGAGCGGGGATGCGGGATAGGGATCTGCTTAAGGAAGCAGAACGAGTAGTGGGAAAATCTATGGTCTTGTAAGAGGATAAAGAAATGCTGAAACAGGTATTAGAAATCTATGAGCTTTTAGATGATGCGTATGTAACAGGAGAAAAAGTAGCGGAGTTTTTTAGAATCCGCGGTTTGAAGTTGATCGAGGTAAAGAAAATTTCCGGTGAAAAGGGATCGACCGATTTTATCCGGATAAAGATCCCGGGTAGCGGGGGAGCGACTCAGGTCCCTACCCTGGGCATTATCGGTAGATTGGGGGGAATCGGAGCTCGTCCGGAACGGATTGGCCTTGTGTCTGATGCAGATGGAGCGGTAGCTGCTCTTTCCTGTGCGTTGAAGCTGGCAGATATGTTTCAGCGAGGAGATAGGCTCCGGGGAAATGTGATCATCGCCACCCATATTTGCCCCAATGCCCCTACCCAGCCTCACGAACCGGTACCCTTCATGGGCTCTCCAGTGGACATGCAGGTAATGAATGAACAGGAAGTTTCCCCGGAAATGGATGCAATTCTTTCGATAGATACAACAAAGGGAAATCGGATTATCAATCATCGGGGGTTTGCGATATCTCCTACAGTGAAAGATGGATATATACTCAGGGTTAGTGAAGATCTACTGGACATCATGGAATGGAGTACAGGGGATGTGCCGAAGGTATTTCCCCTTACGATGCAGGATATTACTCCCTACGGAAACGGCGTTTTTCATCTGAATAGCATTCTGCAACCTGCAACTGCAACATCGGCACCGGTAGTAGGGGTTGCCATTACGGCGGTACGGCCCGTTCCAGGCTGCGGTACAGGTGCAAGTAGAGAATGGGACATTGAGGAGGCGGCCCGCTTTTGTCTCGAGGTGGCGAAGGCGTTCGGAGAAGGGAAATGCTCCTTTTATGATCTAAAAGAATATAGACAACTTGTTTCCCGCTACGGTTCCATGGAGATTCTGAAAACCTTAGGAAAAGGATAGTTGCCATGGGCCCGTGTATGAAGATTGGTGCCCTTACGATTGGGCAGTCTCCCCGGAAAGACGTAACTCCGGAGTTTCTTCAAGCTCTAGGAAAAGATGTGGAGCTTCTTCAGTGTGGAGCTCTGGATGGCCTCTCTCAAAAAGAGATTGAACAATTGGCTCCCGGGCCTGGAGACTACATTCTGGTTACCCGGTTAAACGATGGTACTGAGGTTAAAATCGCAGAGAAATACATACATGAGAGGATGAAAGAGTGTGCTCACTCCCTGGTAAGGGCAGGGGCAGAGTTTTTGGTATTGTTCTGCACAGGAGAATTCCCAGAACTTGAAGGAGAGTGTTTGCTGCTAAAGCCAGATGTACTGATGGAACATGTCGTTCCAGGCATTTTAAAGAAAGGGAAAATGGGAGCCATACTTCCTTCAAGGGATCAGATTCCCCTGTTAGGAGAAAAGTGGAAAAAGACAGGGCTTTCTATTGAACTATCTGCGGCATCTCCGTATACAGGAAAAGAAGAAGATTACCGAAAAGCTGCTCGAGAGTTAGCAGAAAAAGGAGTGGATTTAATCGTACTAGATTGTATCGGTTTTAACGGAACGATAAAACAGATTGTTCGAGAAACAGCCAAATGCCCTGTAATCCTTCCCCGCACCCTATTGGGAAGAATTGCAGGAGAACTGATCTTCTGAACAATTCAATAACTAGGAGGTAGATATGGGTACGCTGGAAGAGAGTGCCTCTAGGGTAATTAAACAATGCCTGGGAGCGAAACCGTCAGAAATCTTTCTGGCAGTTACGGACCCTTCTACGCGGAAAATCGGAGAAGCTTTATACCAGGCAGCTTGTACATTAATGCTCCAGGCCCATTTAATGATAATGCCTGAAACAGGTAAAAGTGGCGCTGAACCCACAGCGGTAGTGGCAGAAGCTATGAAAAAAGCAGCGATCGTTGTCTGTCCTACAAAATACTCCCTGACCCATACACAGGCACGAAAAGATGCTTGTACCGGGGGGGCTCGTATCGCAACCATGCCAGGTATTACCGAAGACATGTTTCAAGAAGGGGCTATTACAGCGGATTATCAGAAACTCGCAGAACTGACTGACAGACTTTCGGAGATCTTATCTAAGGGATCAAGGGTCCGCCTGGAAAAAGAAGGGAGAGTACTGGAGCTTTCTATCGAAGGGAGAAAAGGAATTTCCAGTAATGGATTATACACAACCCCGGGGAGCTTTGGGAACCTGCCCACAGGAGAGGCCTATATTGCTCCGATAGAAGGTAGCGCAGAAGGTAAGGTTCTAATTGATGGTTCTTTAGCAGAGTATGGCAAGGTTCGAGGTCCGCTGGAAGTGGACGTG
>JAGODW010000055.1 GCA_017998025.1 Spirochaetales bacterium | reverse complement strand
AAAAACAAAAGAAAATTCGTTGACAAAGAGCATAGCTTCCGTATAATTGTATATGACACGGTAATTGTAAAGGAGCATGGAATGAAACGGTATTTTGCCATTATCTTCGTAGTGTTCATGTTGCTAAGCATGGGGCTCAGTGCAGACGAATCTGTGCTTATCGATTTCGCCCAATTGGCTGCTGATTATCCTTCCGATAATCCAAAAGAAAATCAGGCAACTATGGTGGATTTCAGTGTAGTAGCTGGTTCCAGCTATACAGCTGAAGAAAAAGCATTAATGAAAACTTCATTAGCCATTCAAAATTGGGAAGTGCTGCTAGCCTCTTCCTCACGGTTTGTATTGAACCAATCGATGTCGATGACCAAACCTGCGAAAGTTCGGGAGGGCGCTGCAAATTTTTCTGGCGCAACTGTAATGGGAGTACGGGTACACTTTCCGGTAGATCCTTTCAATTCCTGGGCTTTGGTACGGCCACCTTTTGAGATTCCTGCCTATATGGATAAAACAGTGGTAAGCGCCGATGGTACCCTATCGGTTCCCCAGGAGGAAGTAGGGCGGGGGAGAAAGTTCGATAATCTCGGAGTCGTAAAAAATGTAGGAGTGCTGAAGTCCGTATCCATGAATGTACATGGTTTGAACTTTCCCCATGCGATCAGCATTGTGCTGATGGACGAAAATAATGCAGAGCAGGAAATTTTCCTGGGTAATCTCCAGTTCGATGGATGGAAAAAACTAACTTGGGAAAATCCAAACTATGTAGCAGAAGTGCGAAACAGAGATTTACGGGTATTCCCTCTCTATCCAAAATCTGCTCCCATGCGAAAGTTGATGGGAATCCGGATTTATCGGGATGCTGCTCATGAAGGGGGAGACTTCATCGGTTACGTGAAAGATATCACCCTTGTGTACGATAAGGCTGTTCTTACCCTGGAACGGGATATTGACGACGAAGCCACCTGGGGTATCCTCCAGAAACGGGAAGAAGCTCGCCGTTCTGCTGAATTACGAAGGTTGGGGCACATCCAGGTGTTAAGATACCTCGAAACAAAGAAGATGCATGCGGGAGAGGAGTCATCCGCAGGTACTCCTCCAGCACAGCCCTAAACAGTTAATCGTTATACCCTTATAAAACACGAATAGAAGGGACTGCCCAGAGCATGGGCAGTCCTTTTTTTTAAATATTTTTTATAAATGAAGATTTATTAAAAGCCTGTGAATTTGGATCTTTGGAAGAAGTAAATAAATTAATTAATCTTGGAGTGAATATTTTAGCATGAGATCGTGAGTGCGCTGATGTTTTAAGAATAACAATCCCTCATAAAAGGTTTATAGGACTATTTTAAGAAAAGTCCCATCGATATCGGAATCCTATTCGAACTGTAAATAAGTAATCTGTACCGGCAAACTCACCGATAAGATCATTCAACCCAAAGGAATACACACTACTTTCCAGCTCACCATGCATTGAAAAGGAAGGATTGAAGAAATACGCAACACGGCTACCAAAAATTAAAGATCCGATGGTATGCTCACTGGAGGGGGTTGTTTCTTCAAAATAGCGGGTTAAATCCCGGTAAAAAAAGGAAAGAGTAATATGGAACGGGATATTTTTTTGAAATACTTCGCTCCGCACACCATAGTCGGTTTGTGAATCACTGACCAAACCATAAGTATTTGTATTCTTGGTAAAAATCTTTGACTGAACAAAGAGGGAAACAATCGTGTTGTGCATGTAGAGCCCTAAACAAACCTCATTATCCTCCTGAATGAAATCACCTTTGGACGAAACAGAACTGCTTAACGCTTCACCTTGAAAAATATTTAGCAAGTTGAGGCTTCTTCCGGACCGTAAACGAAAGAAAACGGATCCGGGAGATCGTATTTCTAAAGTAGCGGTAAGTCCCGACTTAATAGGAGTTTCACTGGAATTCCCCACACCGAGAAATGGACCAACTTTAAGGGAAAAGTAATCCCTGGAGAAAGAAAAATTACCGTAGAGTACATTTCTTAAAATTTTATCCCGGGAAAAGGTGATATCCAGATTCATATTTTCATCCAGCGGATAGGAGGCAAAAACAGTAAACTCTACCGGTAAATAATAGGGAGAAAAGTCTGTATCCTCAGGAGTCCGGTCTGGATCGAAATTCAAGGATCCTACCGCCGCTTCGAATCCGGTCTCTAAGGATCTTAAAGAAATTCCGGGGATAAGTAAAAAGAAAAGGATTATTAAAAGAAACGTTCTGGAGTTCTGTTTGTTCCCCATTTTCAGCTCCTAGAAGGATGTTTTAGCTCCAAGGTAGGCTTCAACGAGAGAATTTAAATGGTAAGGGTACAAATTAAAATTTACCCGGAGCTCCCAGGTTACACCTGCTGTATCAAGCATAAAAAGGGGCGTTAATCGATACGAAACCTCATCTCCCACATTTGTTTGAATGGTAAATCCACTTTCGATCCCTCCCATCCAATGGGTTTTATTTAATTGCCCGTACATGAACCGGAGAAAAATATCAGCTGTACCTGATTCGAGGGTAGGCTGTTGAAGATAGTATTCGGGATGCCAAAAGAAAGTAATATCGATAGCAAATAGACCGATCCGTACACGAGGTTCGAAAAGAAAATAAAATAGGTCTACGGTAAACTCTTTATCCGCCTCAGGGTCCCATAAGGGAATACCCATCTGGGTGAAGAATTTCCCTCCCTCCGGAGTGCTGTAGTAGAACAATAATCCTCCCCGGTAAAGGCCGTAGGTAGAAATGGGATAACTAGCACCCAGGAATGTTTCCATTTTTAATGCATTGAAGTTAAAAACCGCATGGATATCCGATGAATACTTCCCTTTTCCCAGGTATTGATCCTGGTAGGTATATAAAGAAACCAGGGCCGAATCAAATGTTTTGGCTGTATCAAGTTTTAGCCCTGTTCCGGAAACAGTATAAATGCCTTCATATCGAACACCCCGGGGAAAGTAAACGTACCCTTCTACGAGGGAAGCAATAGGAGGGGTGTGGAATTCCGTTGGAAATATTTTTCCTCCGCCGAATACATCGGTAGTACCGGTGAAATACGCAAGGCTTAAAGATGAATTAAAGAGGTGTTTGATTTCAACGCTTAGGGACTTTAGACCAATTTTTTTTTGAAAGGAGTCTTCCAGAAGTACTGGGTCATAGGTAGAAGGTAATTCCCCTGTATCTTCAATGGACGAATCCTCGAATAAGAATTCCGCCTGTCCCCCAAAAGTTTCCGTACCCCCCTGAATCGCTATCTCAAGATACGCACGGGAGAAAATTCCGAACTGTTCATCTTCCATTCTTCCCCAGGACATTAGTTCGAAGCGTGGAATGGAAATTTCTGCAGAGGGTAGAAAAGGCGCTGTTAGAAACAGCAAAAGCAAGAAAAAAAACAAAAATCCACCTTTGCGCCATTCGCCATTTTTCTCCATCAAGGAGGCACCTCCATTGTTAAGTGTACTACACATGTGATTGATTTTAATATCGAACGAATTGGAAGAAAATATAAACAGCCTGAGAGAAGAACTCCAAAAAGATTGAAAACTCTTGACTTTCGGAGTATTCTATATAAAGATAGATTTCACAATGAGTGATTATCTAGATCCAAACAATGAAGAATTATTAAAAGATTTCTTCTCTGAAGCGGAACAACAAGTAGCTCAGTTAGAACAGAATATTCTTGTATTAGAGAATGATCCTTCCAACAAAGATGCTATAAATGAAATATTCCGGGCGGCCCATACTCTAAAAGGAGCGGCGGGAACCGTTCAAATGAAGGAATTGGCCGGATTCACTCATTTGGTAGAAGATGTGTTTGATGCTATTCGTAATGGCTCGATTAAAGTCGAAGAACGGATGATAGATGTTCTCCTATCTTCTATAGATTTAATCAAAAGTATGATAGCAAGCCGTATGGCTGGAACTCCTTATACAGGAGATGTTACTTCTCTACAGAACAATCTAGCATCTTTTCTATCAACAGGCGGAAAAGAAAAGGGCTCCTCCGTTGTGGAAACGGGAAAAGATACAAAAGGGCGTAGCAGCCAGTCCGGGCCGAATGGTTCTCTGAAAAAGGAAGGGGTACTATCCGAGTATGAAATCCTCGAAATGAAGGAAGCAGCGGGGAAGGGTCAGGAAGTTTATCAAATACGAGTCCGGTTTGATGAATCCAATCCTATGAACACCGTTGGAGGAATTCAAGTTTTCGCCATACTAAAGAACCTGGGGCAGATACTCCGTACGGAACCAGAATTTGAAAAGCTATACGAGGACAATTTCTTTCCCGAAGTTACCTACTATCTAGCTTCAGACAAGCCTATTACATTGATTCAAGACAAACTGATCATTCCCGACGTTGTGTTAGGGGCAACGGTACTACCGTTACTGCAGACCGACGCCTCGAAAGTCCAGGTGTCCCGAAGCGCATCCCTAGCAGAATCGGGTTCAGCCCCCCAGAAGAAGAGTTCACCCGAGACAGGAGAGAAAATTACTTCTGTTTCAAAAGCTCCGGAGCGAGCTGGTACCCCTTCTAAAACTTCTGCCGAAGTTCCTGAAGATAGAACGGAAGGGACGGCAGAGCTTAGAAAGAGTGTTCAACAAGGTTCTATTTTACGGGTTGACAGTCGTCGAATCGATAACCTGTTAAATCTGGTAAGCGAAGTGGTTATTTCCAAAGCGACGTTTAATCAACATGTAAGCCAGTTCATGGAGAGTTTGGTGGAATTCCAGAATCTTCACAGCCTTTATTCTGAAAAGATTAAATCGCTCTTTGATTATATTACCAATGCAATAGAATCTGCAGTGACTGGACAGGCAACAAAAGAGATTAAGCGTTCCCTCATGGAGAAGTACGGGGATCTGTTTACCCTTTTCGAAGAGTTCGAGGCAAAATTTAAGGGAAATGTTGCGAAATTTCGAGGAACTTCTCAGAACCTGGGAAGAATTGCAGGAGAACTGCAGGAAGGGGTGATGAGAATACGAATGGTCCCTATTTCTCAGATTTTCTCCCGATTCCCCCGGCTTATTAGGGACCTCTCTCGCTCACTCAAGAAAAGAATCAATCTTATTATTGAAGGAGAAGAAACAGAACTGGACAAATCTGTCATTGAAGATCTGTTGGATCCCTTAATCCATTGTGTCCGAAATGCAATAGACCATGGAATAGAAGATCCAGAGGAACGTCGCCTTCTGGGAAAACCCGAAGAAGGAACAATAACCCTCCGGGCAAGCAACGAAGGGAATCTCATTATCATAGAGATTTCCGATGATGGAAGGGGAATCGATGTGGATGCTGTGCGTCATAGGGCTATAGAACGGGGGGTTATTCATCCCAATAAGAGCCTTTCCGATGTAGAAGCATTCAATCTGATATTTGAACCGGGATTTTCTACCGCTAAAGTTGTTACCAATATTTCGGGTCGGGGTGTGGGATTGGATGTAGTACGCAAGCAGATTGAGAAACTAAATGGTTCGGTAACGGTCACCTCGGAATGGGGGAAAGGCACAAAATTCCTTATTAAATTACCCCTTACCCTCGCTATTATTCAGGGACTGTTGGTTCGGGTTGGTACCGAAAGGTATGCCATACCCATTACTTCGGTGATCGACAGCCATCGGATCCGTCCTTCCGATATTAAAAGCATCGATAACTATGAGGTTTTCAACGTAAGGGATGAGGTGATTTCTATCCTACGATTGAACCGCTTGTTTCGGATCCCTTCCAACGAACAGCAGGATTACTACTTTGTGGTAATTGTAGGAAGTGGGGATAATAGGATGGGCCTTGTGGTAGACAGCTTGATTGGGGAAGAAGACGTAGTTATTAAGCCGTTGCGGGATAGTTTCACCAACGTACCCGGTATTGCCGGTGCTAATATTACGGGGGATGGTACGGTGTCTCTTATTATTGATGTCCCACAACTGATAGAGCTGGGATTGAAGAGAGAATTGGAAGAAAGAAAGAAGCGGGAAGCGGTAATCCGATAAAGGTGGATTAGCATGAGGGAACGAACGGGAAATACTATGGTAATTGAAGAGGGACAACTTCCAGAAAAAAAAGTTATTCAAGATTTTAAGATGGTTACATTTTCCCTGGGGGGAAAGGACTACGGGATCGATATCATGAAAGTGAAGGAGATCGCCAAGTACGCACAGTTTACCTATGTTCCTAACACGCCTCCCTACGTTCGGGGTGTATATAACCTTCGAGGAGAAATCATCTCTATTGTTGATCTTAGGATATTTTTTCATCTGCCCGTGGAGAAAAAAATCAACAAAGCAGAAAGCGGTCTGATTTTACGACTAGAGGATTATATTATCGGTGTTATTGTAGATTCTATCGACAAGGTAGTGAGTATTTCCTCTGAGGATATTCAACTTCCCCATCCTATTTTTGGAGATATTAACCTTAAATATATAAGCGGTGTGGTCGAACACGACGGTACTCTCTATCTGATCCTCGATGCAGAAAGCCTCTTCGGGAAGGAGCAACCGATCTCTAAACCTACCCCAATTGTTGAAATGGAACGGGCAGAGATCACTCCGGAAGTTCCCCAATTCGAAGTACTATCGGGACCAGATCAGACAGAGAAGGATTTTATCCGGGGAACCCTCAAAACGTTCAAATCATTCTACGTCTCTCCTGTTAATGAGAAATGGGTAGATGAAAGATTTGCTCAGTGGAGAGAGGAACGGAGCAAGCAGGGAAAAGATTTACAGCTTAAATCGGTGGAAGAAGCGGATGAATTCCTGAAACCCTTCTATTCACCCTACACGGAAGCGTTCTGGCCGGAAGAGATAGAAGCTTCCTTTTTAGACCTTTTTAAAGATTTCTCCGGTAGAATATGCTCTGTATGGAATCCCGGGTGTGGAAAGGGGCATGAAACATACAGTGTAGCGGGTCTTTTCTTAAAGAAATTCCCCGATTGCATTCTAAAAGTCTGGGCTATGGATTCAGATCTATTGGCAATTAGTACAGCACCCAATCTTATGCTTACTCCGGAGAGCATACCGAATTATCTGCGCCCGTATACAGTTCGAGGAAAGAATGGGATTGGATTTAGTCCTCAATTTAAAGATCGGATCTATTTCGAATATCACGATATTCAGAATATAAACGTTGTTCCCGAGTGCGATTTGATCATTGCCCGTGATCTGATTTCTTTCCTTCCTTTTGAGACCCAGCAGAAGGTTTTCGAAGAGTTTTATGAGAAGCTGAAACCTAAAGGAATCCTGATCCTGGGAAACCATGAAGAACCCATCGATAAGGAAAAATGGATAAAAATTGAGAATAAAGATTTTAATGCCTTCAAAAAGGACATTGGATAAACCCTGATTAAGGAGATGATAGAATGCGCGTTGAATACATCAACCCCTTTGTTGAGTCAGCCTATAGTGTACTGAAAGAGGTTTTGAACTGTACGGTAAATCGAGGAGAGTTATACCTGAAATCGACATCAACACCTGTCCTGGGGGTGGCTGCTCTGGTTGGGTTGGCAGGAGATGTGGAAGGAAGAATCCTTTTTGATATGAGCAGGGAAACCGCCATAAAAGTTGCGTCAGTTATGAACGGAGAGGAATTACCGGATCTGGACGAATTGGCTAAGGCTACGATAACTGAACTGGCAAATATGATTACAGCCCAGGCAGTAACAAAACTCCATGACCTGGGTTTTAGATTCGATTTGACTCCGCCGGCTATTTTCACCGGGGATAATATGGAGGTCACTACGGCTGAAGTAGAGGCACTGATCGTACCCATGGTCGTCCCGTATGGGAAAGTGGAGATCAATGTAGCCATACGGGAACGGTTGTGAGGAGAGAAAACCCATGAAGACGAAAATGGATTTTCCTACAATCAATGATCGAAGACCAGAAGGGCTTAAAGAGGATGGAACTCCCTATCGAGTGTTGATTGTTGACGATTCAATGTTTGTAACCAAACAGATCGGCCAGATACTCACATCCGAAGGATTTGAAATCGCTGCTATTGCTTCGGACGGTCAGGAAGCCATAGATAAGTACAAAGAACTATTTCCGAATGTAGACCTTGTTACCATGGACATCACGATGCCTAAGATGGATGGTGTTACAGCTCTGGAAAAAATCATGGAATTTGATAAAAATGCCCGGGTAGTAATGATAAGTGCACTGGGAAAACAGGATCTGGTAAAAAAAT
>JAGODW010000054.1 GCA_017998025.1 Spirochaetales bacterium | reverse complement strand
TTGATTAAAACCAGGCATGAATTCATATGGGGAGTATTCTATCCTAGTTACAGGATTCGCGTAATACAAGGGAAGGAGAAAGGAGGATTTTTCGTGGGGGCAGAGCAGAATTTTCGATACGCTGCAGTAGAAGTGTTACTGCCTCCTCTCCAATTTGCTGGGGCGGACAGGATACCGTTGTAAGAGGAGGTGACCAGAGGGCCGCGTCGGTGATGTTGTCGAAACCGATTACAGGGAACTCGTTCCCTGGAGCAATCCGCAATGCCCATAGCCCTAGAATTACTCCAAAGGCCACTACATCGTTGTAGCACACGACAGCCGTGGGGGGATCCTTCTGCGTTAGAACCTTCTGGATGCTCTGGTACCCTCCTGGCAGACTTGTTTCACAGAGGATATTTAATTTTGGCGAAGGTTTAACCCCGGCCTTCTTTAAGGCTGTTTGAAACCCCTCGTACCGTTCCTTCCGGGTGGTGGATGCGGGAAGTCCTCCAACAAAGGCGATCCGTGTATGCCCTTTTTGAAGGAGGAACTCTGCGGCAAGCTGAGTGCCTTTCTTGTTTTGCGGGCCTACATAGTCCGCTTCGATTCCCGTAATGTTACGGGTAAATAATGCAAAGGGTAGAGAAGCTTCGGTCAAAATAGTTAAATCGGAAGCACGGGTAGTGACTGTGGGACAGAGAAGAATCCCGTCTACTCCATACTCCAGCATCGTTTTCATCGCTTTCGCTTGTCGTTCTAAGTTCTCCGAAGTCTTTGCCAGCAGAAGAGAAAGCCCTGCAGTTAGTAAGTGTTCTTCTACGCTATTGGTAAGTTCTGTGAAAAAAGGATTGAGAATATTCGGTACGATCAATCCGATGGTGAAGGATCGCTGGGTTCTGAGGCGGGCTGCAGACCGGTTATAGACATACCCGAGTCGGTTTGCTGTATCCTGCACGCGTTCACGGGTTTTTATAGAAACCCCCGGTTTATTCTGCAAGGCGAGGGAAACCGTGGCAGTAGAAACCCCGAGGCTCTTTGCAACATCTGCTAGGGTAACCGGTTTTTTCTTGTTTCTCATTGCGCCAATTGAAAATAGGCTGTTTCCACGACCCTGTCAAGGGACTTGTGATCCGGCCTCTACCTGTCCCTTGACGCATTTTTACATGCCGTGCTACAATAACTTAATCGATTAAGTTGTAAGGAATAACAGTAAGGAAAAACCGTATGATAGAGCTGGGAGAAACGCATCGATTGTTGGTGGAAACCGCGCAGGAGTTCAACAGTAAAGAGGCTAACCACTTTGTAGAAATCATGGAGAAAAATCAGTTTCCCGGAGATTTGCCCCTTCGATTATCCCAGTACGGATTGTTGGGATTAAAGTTCCCCGAGCAGTACGGGGGGAGCGATATGGACGCGCTGGGGGCTGCCCTTGTAATCGAAGAACTCGCCCGGGTTTCTCCGGCTATTGCAGATTTCCTCGTGTCCATTCATGCCAGTACCGGGGTGATCCTTGCGTTTGGAACGGAAGAACAGAAGGGGATGTACCTTCCTCCGGTTGCAGAAGGAAAACGAATCCCTGCCTATGGATTGACTGAGTCGGGAGCCGGATCCGATCTCGCGGGAATCCGGACTGTTGCCGTTAAGAAAGATGGAGTGTACCAGCTTACCGGCTCGAAACTCTTTATCACCCTCGGCGGGGTAGCGGATTTTGCCGTTGTGCTGGCCATTACCAATCCCCACGCGGAAAAGAAACACCGGGGAATGAGTCTTTTGATTGCGGAAGGATTTAAGAAAGGGAAGGAAGAAGACCTGATGGGGTTGCGGGGACTGGCGGTAAGCGAAATTTCCTTTCAGGATCTTTTTGTACCTGTCACGAACCTTGTGGGTACGGAGAACGAAGGATTCATCCATATAATGCAATCCCTCGATGGAGGAAGGATCGAAGTTGCTGCTCTGGCAGTAGGGCTGGCTCAGGGTGCGCTGGATGAGGCGGTCCGGTATGCGAAGCAGCGGGTTCAATTCGGGAATCCGATCGCATCCTTCCAGGCCATACAGTTCATCCTTGCAGACATGCAGACAAAAATCGATGCAGCCCGGCAGCTTACCTACTATGCAGCGCAGTTGAAAGATGCCGGCAAACCCCATTCCCGGGAAGCATCCGAGGCAAAACTGTTCGCTTCCGACATCGCGATGGAATGTGCTTCCGAAAGCGTGCAGATTCATGGGGGATACGGGTATTCGAAAGAATACAAGGTAGAGCGATTGTTTCGGGATGCAAAGATAAACCAGATCTTTGAAGGAACAAATCAGATTCAGCGTTTAGTAATCGCCCGAAAAGTACTGGAAAACTCATAGAGAGGAGATAGCCATGAAGGATGAAAGAAGAGGGAAATATTTTGAGGAGTTTGTGGTGGGGGAGGAGTACGAATCTCCCGGCCGTACAATAACAGAGGCGGATCTTGTCCTGTATGCCGGGCTTTCCGGGGACTACAACCAGCTTCATACGGATGAGGAGTACTGTAAAAAGGTCTCCATTTTTAAAAAAAGGATTCTTCATGGGCTGTTCGGTCTCACGCTGGTGGAAGGGCTGAAGTCCCGGGTAGGATTTTTCGAAGGGACTTCCCTCGCATCCCTCGAATGGCGATGGAAATTTGCAAAACCCCTCTTTGTGGGAGATACGGTGCGGGTGAAATGGCGGATAGCGGAAAAACGAGAAACAAAAAAACCGGACCGGGGAATCGTGATAGAGTTCATCCAGCTGGTAAATCAGAACGATGAGGTTCTGCAGGAAGGCGAACACATAGTAATGATGCAGAGGCTCCCTCCGCTCTAACGAGTGTCATGAAGATTGTTGTTTGTATCAAACAGGTTCCCGGTACTACGGAAGTAAAGATCGATCCGGAAACCCACACCCTGATCCGGGAAGGATCAGAGGCGATTATCAATCCCTTTGATCTATATGCCCTGGAAGAAGGGATCCGGCTGAAGGAGAAGTACGGCGGTACGGTGACGGTCCTTACCATGGGGCCTCTACAGGCAGAGGAAGCTTTGCGAGAGGCGTTAAGTTACGGGGCAGATGAGGCGGTTCTGGTGACTGATAAGGCTTTTGCCGGTTCTGACACGTGGGCTACGTCGGTTACGTTAGCAGCTGCCATTCGAGCTTTGCAGCCTGCACCTGTCGATATCGTACTGATGGGGCGCCAGGCGATCGATGGAGATACCGGGCAGGTGGGGCCGGAAACAGCAGAGCAGCTCGGAATCCCTCATGTAACGGAAGTAAAATTGATAGAAGGAATCGAGGGAAACGTAGTTACCCTACGAAGGATGCTGGAACACGGATATTTGCGGCTACGGGTACCTCTACCGGTCCTTCTCACGGTGGTAAAAGAAATCAATGTACCTCGACCTGCCTCCTTTAAAGGAAAACTGCGGGCTCGGCAAGCGGTAATCCCCCGGATCGGTCTTACGGAACTGAACCTTTCCTCGGAGGAAGTTGGGTTATCCGGATCGCCCACCCGGGTCATCCGGATTTTTACACCTCCCAAACCCAGGGGAGGCAAGGTATTCGAGGGAGATCCGAAGGAAACAGTTTCCTCCCTGTTAAAAGCGCTGGAAGAAGCAGGAATTATGTTGACCGGCAAAAACGGAAACGGATCGTAACGGAAATGGATAGCAAACAGAAAGAGTACATGCGGTGAACGGAATCTGTATTCTGCACGAAAAATGCACGGGCTGTGGGGTGTGTTTGCAGGTTTGCCCCTATGCGGCACTTTCACTACAAGAGGAAAAAGCGGTTGTAGGTGAGAACTGCACACTCTGCGGGGCTTGTATCGACGCATGCCCCTGTCAGGCTATTGTGCTGCAGGAAAAGAAAACTGCCCGCCGGGAGGAGATGGATGCCTACTCGGGGATCTGTGTAGTAGTGGAGCACCGGTTCGGAAAACTCGTCCCCATTGTGACGGAAATCATCGGAGCAGCCCGGGAACTAAAAACACAGAAGGGAAAACCGGTAAGTGCCCTACTAGTGGGAAGTGGAGTAGCTTCCCTGATAGAAGAACTATTTGAGTACGGGGTTGAGGAAATCTGGCTTGTGGATAAACCCGGCATATCGGAATTTGCAGAAGATGTACTGGCAGAGCTGATGGCGGAAGTACTAAAAAAGGCAAAACCCGAGATTGTGCTGGGGGGTGGAACTATTATAGGCCGGTCTCTCCTCCCGCGTATTGCGGCAAAGCTAAGGACCGGTCTTACAGCAGATTGCACGGAACTCTCGATAGACCCGGAAACCGGATTATTGCGGCAAACCCGGCCTGCTTTTGGGGGGAATATCATGGCCACGATCCTTTGCGAGAACGCCCGTCCTCAGATGGCAACCGTCCGGCACAAGGTGATGAAGCCTGCCCCGAAAATACCCGGCTTTCGAGGGAAGGTGGTGGAGTATGATATTCTGGTACCCTCTTCCTGGGTTGAACCAGGGGAGTTTGTTGAGGAAGAAGCTCACGGAGTCGATTTGACAGAAGCCGATTTCATTGTATCCGGCGGCAGGGGATTGGGAGATCCGAAGAACTTTTCCTATATCGAAGCGCTGGCGAAAACACTCGGGGGTGCCGTAGGGGCTTCCCGGGCAGCGGTGGATGCAGGCTGGATACCGTACTCCCACCAGGTCGGGCAAACAGGAAAAACGGTGAATCCCAAAATCTACATTGCCTGCGGTATTTCTGGAGCGGTACAGCATCAGGTGGGTATGAAATCTTCCGATCTAATCATTGCTATCAACAAAGATCCCTCTGCCCCGATCTTTGGCATTGCCCAGTATGGAATTGTAGGTGACCTCTTTCAGGTGATCCCGGAATTGATCCGGCAGATAGAGAATAATAAGAAGAAATAGGATTCTATTGAGCTTGATTCCGTTCATCTTCTAAGATATAACAAATGCATCTACTATATTTTCCATAGGGACAAGAGGTTGCGAAAAGATAATACGAGAAAGGGCAATGCCTATCAAGTAACTTCCTATGAAATTAATAAATCCAAATCTATAAGACATAGAGAGAAATTGTTCTTTCTGGCAGGGTTGTTCTTCATCGCTTTTCTTCTTTCATACTTTGTCCCACCCCGGCGGGTACTGGAACCACAACTGAAGAGCGGTCTGACCGTATGGCAGCCGGAGGAGGGGATCATTCCTCTTTCCGGAGAGTGGGAATACATGGCCGGGATGCTCAATACAAGCGGTTGGGAAGATGCATCGTACGCCACTCTCCCCGGTACCTGGGAGGGAAACCGGTTTGGCTACGGTTCCTACCGGTCGATCATCGATGGGATCGACCCAGCAGCAGAGTACGGCCTTCTGCTCCCCTATCAAGCAACCGCCTACCGGCTCTACCTGGATGGGGACTTGATCGTCTCTAATGGAACAGTGGGAATCAACCGACCAAGCTCTGTACCCAAATATTTCCCGGAAACCTTCTATTTTATCCCCTCGAAGAGTTCTGCTGAACTTGTCCTGCAGGTTTCCAACTTTCACCACCGCAGGGGCGGACCGTTCCAGACAATCTACTTTGGAGAACGGCAGAAAGTAGAGCGCATGGAATCAGGAAATGTTGTGCGGGATTGGGTCTTTGTCATCATGTTCGCCACTATGAGTCTGTACCAGTTTGCCTTTCTCATCGTGCGGAAACACAGAACTGGTCTCTACCTGGCTCTTTTCTTCCTGTTTGTCTCGATAAATGGGATGATAGGAACCCCTGAGGTACTCATCTTTCGCATTTTCCCAGATTTTCCCTGGGCACTGTACCAGAAGCTCTGCTACTATGTAAGCTACATAACACCCATCTGGCTCGTACTCTTTGTCTCTACGCTGTACGGCGGCGTTTCCAGAAAAACGGTCGCAGCCCTCTGCCTGCCCTTCGTGGCTATAGCCCTTTTTGTAACCGTAACGCCCTCCTACATTTTTTCGGTATTGAACGAACCCTTCCAGGTCTATACGGTATTCATCATAAGCGTCGTACTGGCCATGCTTATCACCGCGTTCCGGAAAAAACTACCGGGGACGAAAGCCATACTGCTGGGGTTTGTAGTACTTATCGGATCGATGTACGGAGGTATCTTTTTTTCCAACAACCGCATCACCAATGTACCCTTTCTGCCCCTCTCGTTTCTCAAGTACTACGATGTATCCCTATTTTCAAGAAAGTGCTGGATCGGAAGCCGATGCAACCTGAGGGTCTACTACGGTTTAAAAGTCCTATTTCCAGGATACGGTCATTTTAAACTGCACCCACTCGTCGGGGCTTTCGCTGTTGAATTGCTTCAGCACCAGATAGACAGTTTTGCTTGAGGAGCCTTTGGAGAGGGAGAGGGAGTCATTCGACATGCCCCCGGAATCCAGGGAAAAGTACCCCTCAGAATTCGTGTTCGTATCAGTCCCCGTGAACACCAGCTTTTGATTCTCGATGGCAAAGTTGAACGTTGGACCGCTGTTTGCCGTACAGTACCGTTCATTGCTGGTGCTGCTCAAACCCAGGTCATCTCCGTCGCACTCCTCAAGGAGGGGCCGCACCCAAAAGGTGTTGGATCCGTTCAAATCCACCGTATAGCTGTAGGAATTGTTGAAACTGACGGACTCTCCCTTTCCGACTTTCTTTGCATCCTCCGCCTCGGTTCGTGCCGAGGAGAGTCTTCGGGTTACAAGATCCTTGTCCGAATAGAGCTGCACCTTCCATAGCCACTCGGCGTCGGTACTGTTATCGCCGACATTTTTATTGTAAAAACTGACCAATGTGAACTTCACCGTTCCCGTAGGTGTGGGACTGGGTTCAGAAACATACTGGCTGTACTTCGTGTTACTCCAGCTCGTATAGGCGCTCTCTAGTGCAGCACGTCTGGCTGAATCCTCACAGAACTCCCAGATGGGTATAAGGCCATTGTAACCGTCAAAACAACCACATCTTTCCGGTTGAGGTAAATTTTTCGATGGTATAGGTCTGGAGGATAATACCATGAGAAAAAGCAGAGAAGAGTGGGAAGTGATTATCGAACGCTACCGCGCCAGCGGTCAGTCGGTAAGGCGGTTTTGCGGGATGGCGGGAATAAGCGAGCCTGGTCTGCGCTACCAGATCAAAAAGCTGGAAGGGAAAGTGCGTTTATTAGAGACCGGAGCGCCAGGATTTGTCGAGATACGTAAACCGGGTATGGATAGCCCCACGGGAGGTCAGAGCAGGTCCCCCGCGTATCGGGCACGACAGGTCGGCGGGTTTTCCATACGGTTCGGTAACGATGCGGTCATTGAAGTCTACCCCGATACGGATAGGCAAACGCTGGAATGGGTACTGACCCTGATGATGGGCCTCGTATGAACATCGATCTTGAGCGGGTCCGTATCTTTGTTCGGCCCGGCAGTACCGACATGCGCAAGCAGATCAACGGCCTGGCCGTGATCGCCGAAGCGCTCATGGAACAGCAACCCTTCTCGGGGAACCTGTTTCTGTTCTGCGGGAAGAAGCGGAACGTGCTGAAGGTCCTGTACTGGGAGCGAAACGGCTTCTGCCTGTGGATGAAGCGGCTTGAGAAAGAGAAGTTTCCCTGGCCGTCCGGCGATGCCGAAGCCAGGGAAATCGACCGGGAGCAGATCCTGCTGTTATTGCGGGGTATCGACTTCTGGCACGAACACAAAAGCTTGCGGTATACAACGGTGCTATAAGGAAATGACACACCAGGCTGTTCCGTGGTATGCTGCCGTATGGATACCACGGCGAGCGCATCAGGCGGCAATACGAGCAGCGATTGCAGAGCCTCTCTTCCTTCCGACTTCGGGACGGCTATCAGAGAGGTCATTTAATTACGCATCGAGAACACCGATTTGCGGCGATACAACGACGAGATGCGTGAACAGATCAGGATCATGAAGGCCCGCCAGTACGGCCGTAGCTCGGAAAAGCTGACGGTCGAAGATATCCGGCAGGGCCAGCTGTTCGACGAAGCCGAGCTGCACGCGAGGACCCCGACAGAACCTGAGGCGGTCGAGACGGTCCGCATAACTAAAACGGTCTACCAGCGCAAGAAACGGGGGCGCACACCGCTGTCAGCGAAGCTGGCCAGGCTCGATGTCGTGGTGGACCTGGGCGAAGAGGAGCGTTCATCCGTCTCCGCGGGATACGAACTGGTCAGGATCGGCGAGGAGACAAGCGAGCAGGTCCACGAGATTCCGCAGAAGTACGTGGTTATCAAGACCATCCGCCCCCGCTACATCGTAAAGCCGATGCGGGGAAGCGG
>JAGODW010000053.1 GCA_017998025.1 Spirochaetales bacterium | reverse complement strand
GCAGAACTCCTTTCCCGTGCACGGGGGCGGGATGCTTCCCGCTCCCAGGCTCTGGCCTTTGGGGTTTTCGGCCGAATCTATGGTCAGGGGATCCTGGAAACTCCCGTAGCCCTGCAGGCCGCTTCCGCACTGGCTGTAATCGATACCTTTGAAAAGAAATATCCTGGAAAAGTAAAGACTGCCTGCGAAAATATCCCGGGGAATATCGGCCGGGTACTGGGTTCTGTTCTCGATATCGACGGAGTACCTGTCTCAGTCCTGGCGGTAGTGAATGCTACGGAAGGAGGACTGGGGCCTAACGAGGATATGGAAGGGAACGTTCTTTTGGGGGAGAAAGGCCGGCTTATGAAAGTCCTCGGCCTTGCTGAAATCCCTACGATCGTTGTAGAAGGCAAGGCATATGTTCCAGGCCCGAGCGATCCGTTACGGCAAAACACCTTCTGGATCCGTTATAACAGCCATTCTGATAATCGGATTACAGCCGAATCCCTCGCTCAGGCTGCGAAAGAAATAGGATTTCCGTACCAGATCCTGGATACAGCCTTTCCCCGGCGCGGCAATTCCCTCGAGATTGCAACCCGGGACCTGGGCAAAAAAATCGAATTCATCGGCCGAAGTTTGCAGGAGGCTCGTACCTCCCGGGAAAAAGTCCAGCTCCTGGGGGAGCTTTCCCTTCTCGCCAGCCAGGATGCCGGGGGCGTAACCTTTATGAGCGATGCGCTGCAGGATGTAGTGGGGAGCGCCGGAATGGTGCCCGGAACATCGGCCGTAGTGTCCCTCCTGGTAACACCTGAGTATATTAAGCGGTGGAAGATTCCGGAGCTCACCGCAGAGGATGTGGGAAATGTTTGCACCCTCATTGGTAAAGCCGCCTGTATCCTTGCTGAACGATCGGAGGCAGCCCGAAAGGAGCTATTGGATAAAAAGCAGTTTCAAGAAGAGCAGTTCGCCTATCTGGTGGAAAAGTCTACGCACCCAGAGAAAGGACACGGATGAAGAAAATTCTATTTATCTCCACGGGCGGGACCATTGCTTCTACTCAGAAGGAAGAAGGGATGGCCCCTACCCTTACCGCTGAAGACCTTATCTCAGCGGTTCCTGGAATCCGGGAGGTATGTGACATCGATACCCGGCTTCTTATGAACATCGATAGTTCCAATATGCAGCCAGAGGATTGGGTAATTATTGCTGAGTGCATTTTCGACGCACTTCGAGGCTACGACGGTTTTGTCGTAGCCCATGGGACGGATACGATGGCTTATACCTCCTCTGCCTTGAGCTTTATGCTGGAGGATCTGGAAAAACCGGTGGTTCTTACCGGTTCCCAGCTATCCATTACGGACGACGGTACCGATGCCCGCATAAACATTCTGGACGCGTGCACAACCGCATCTTCTCCCTACCTGAGAGGAGTGTTCCTCGTTTTCAATGGGAAAATTATCCTCGGATGCCGGGCAAGCAAGGTGAACACCCGGAATTTCCAGGCTTTCGAAAGCATAAATTATCCCTGCATAGGGACATTGTTCGACAGGAAAATCACGTTTTTCTGCCCGCAGGTGCCTGTCCCCCCGAAAGACAGGCACCCTTCCCTCGACATCCGGTACTCACCCGATGTAGCGCTGATCAAGCTCTATCCCGGGATCCATCCCCACATGCTGGAGGACCTCCCCGACAAAGGGTACCGGGCTGTCATCATCGAAGGTTTCGGGGATGGAGGAGTGCCTTTTTTACGGCGAAACCTTCTGCCTGTGGTGGAAGCAATGCTTCAGGGCGGTACGTCCGTGATCTTTACCACCCAGTGCCTCAGGGGCGGGGCGAATCTAGAAACCTACGAGGTCGGCCAGAAAGCCCTAAAGCTCGGTGGGATCTCTGCCCGGGATATGACCCTCGAATCCATTGTAACAAAAGCCATGTGGGGCCTCGGCCGTGCCCAGACCGCAGCCGAGCTGGCACAGATCTTCCAGACGAATTACCGGGGGGAGATAAGCCTGGGGGAATAGTAGGTCCGTGTTTATTAACCGAATAGTTTCCTACACGGGCCCAAGAAAAGGCGAACGGAGGATCGTCTCTTCATTCAATCCCAGAAGATAACATAAGAGGCCCGTGTCACGAAAATAGATCTTCGGGCTCCGGACAATACGCTTGCCGAAGTTCTCAAACCACGGTTCCATCAGGATAATTTGTCCTTATGCTTCCAGCACTAAAATCCAGTCCCCGATTGCTTTTACAGATACCCTCACATCGCCAGAATATACTGGCCTATAGAGTGCCACTCCTGATCTATGGCGGCTTTAAGATGCCGGAACAGTCCCGGCGGAGCGTATTGAACTTCATCAACGATAAGGGGAGGCCTATACCGAGCAAGGAAAAGATTCGGATCGCGTTCTGCAGTTTCTGCCTCGCTGGGTAGATCAAACTAACAAAAGTATCTATTGATATACCATCATCCTTCCAAACCAGATAAAGCGGGGATCGCTGATTTTGTAACACCGTTCCGAGACTCCATAAACATTTTCTTCAGGTAGTTCTGTTGAATCAATAAAGAAAACATGCGTTTCATCCTTCCGTACAAACAATGCGATATGAGTTACTACTGCCTCATTCCCCATAAATATCACGTCTCCTGGTTCCGGGTTTTTAAGAGGCTCTGCATACTCCTGCATTCCAGAAGCAGTTTCATCAGAAAATGGTAAACGGTATCTATAATCTTCACATGCATACTGGTAACACCGGATAATAAGGCCAGAACAATCTACGACCAGACGTCTAGGCAAGGGGTCCTGTCCGCCCCATTCGTATGTTGCACCAAGCTCAATATATTTTTTTGCATAAATAAGAGCCTGCTGGCGCACTTCTTCTGGAGCAGGGACAAGAGTATAGGAGTGTTGTGAAGAATCACAGGAGAAAAAAAGGGAAAGAATTAGCAAAAAACAGCTATACCACTTCTTTGACTTCTCTTGATACACTAAGTTTATAACATATGGTAAGATATCCCCCGGATCAATAGAATATCGACAAGACACACAATAGCCATGGAAAAGTATCTTCCTGATTTGATTCTTATCCTTCATTTCCTATATTTCTTATTCTGTGTGGCGGGGGAAGTATGTATCCTTGTTGTTGCAGTGTGGGAACGATGGCGCTCGCAACAATCGGCAAATCGTTCCCCGGCCAAGAATAGCCGCGCATATTGCTGGATTCAAAATCGCACGTTCCGAGTGCTTCACCTGATTGCCGTAGGAATCGTAGGACTGGAAAGCCTATTCGGGGTTCTCTGTCCCCTCACCGTATGGGAGTACAGGACCCGGAGGGCTTCGGGTCAGGGAGTCGAGGAGGAAATTCCGCTTCTCTCCCGGATCATTCGATCCCTCCTGTTTTACGATTTTCCCCCGTGGGTTTTTACCGCTTTATACGTAGGATTTTCCATCCTGGTTATCGGTACGTTCATCCTGATCCCCCCGCAGAAGAAACAGAAAACCGCTTAGTTAGTGTATCCAGGTAATATAGGATTTGCCGCTTGTTATGCAGGTCGCTGGTATGCGATTTTTTCCAGCTGCTCCACAAGATGTTTCCGCATCGCTACCACACTCGCCCCGGAACGCATGAGAGCCACTCCATCTTCGATCGAAGCCACTCCGCCAGAAGCTTTGATCCGGATCCTGTCCCCTACCGTTTCCTTGATCAGTTCGATCGCACGGCAGGTAGCCCGGCCCGGGCCAAACCCGGTACAGGTTTTTACAAAATCAGCTCCGCTGTCCAGGACGAGACGGGAAGCGGTGCAGATCTCTTCTTCTGTTAACACCCCGATCTCGATGATGACCTTAAACGGAACCTTAAACGGCCGGGCAACAGCCAGCACTTCCTCGATATCCTTCCGGACCTTAGCATACTCGCCCCCCTTAAAGGCGGCTATATTCATCACCATGTCCAGGTCCGTTGCCCCTCGTTTTAGCCCCTCTTCAGCTTCCACGCACTTCACCCGGGTAGTTGTTCCTCCGCAGGGAAAACCTACCGGGATCTGAGCCAATACACCGGAACCTTTCAACCGGTCCGCGATCACACCAATAAATTGGGGAAACGCTACCACCGCTCGAAACCCATAGTTCCTTCCTGCCTCGCAAGCCTCTACCACGTCCTTCTCTGTAGCGGTAATGGTGAGCGCTTCGGAATAATCGATTGCAGCCACCAATTTTTGCACTTCTTCTTTAGAAATGTTCCACATAGACTGCCATTGTACACCTTTCTTTTTTTATGGTATATCCTTTCTATGAGTACTTTTAATACATCCTCCCTTGAACCTGTGATCGGTGTAAATCTCCCTGGAAATCCGGATCCGGAAGTGTGCCGGAAGCGGTTGAGTGCCTTTCAAAAAGACGGATTCAATGCTGTGGAACTATCGCTCGATTCGTTTCCCCTTATTATAGACGGGGAGCCCTGCGAACCCTGGATTCGATACCTGGAGAGCCTTTTAAAAGAGTATCCGTTTCAATACTCGGCCCACATCGGTCGAGGCCTCGACCTCCGGGACCTTCCACGGATAGAAAAGCACCGGGCTGTTCTCCGGTTATCCCTCGATATCTGTTCCCGGCTGAAAATGTCTCCCCTGGTTCTGCATTATGAACTTCAAAGCCGGAATCAGGAAGTAGAACGGCAGTTCCTGGAAGCACATCGGGAAGCCGCAGCCTATGCAAAAGATCGGGGAGTGCTCCTCGTGGTAGAGAACATCGAAGTAGAATGGGTCGATCCGGTGATCGAGCTGGTGGCTGCCGTGAATTCTCCCCACCTCCGCCTCGCCTTTGATACGGGACATGCCTTTCTTGCTTCCCGGTACTTTCAGTTCGATTTTCTCGATGCGTTCCGAAAAGCCCTCCCCTACCTCGGTCATTTTCACTTAAGTGATAATACAGGTGTGTTCGAGGAGCTCAGGATCACGGATCGACCTATCTACGATGCCCTTCCCATGGGATGGAGGTACGAATACGGCCGCGGGGATATCCACCTTCCTCCCTACTTCGGCAAAATCCCGTACGACACCCTCTTTGATCTGGCAAAGGGATACCGGGGCATGTTCATCTGCGAGTACTACTCGGAGCGGTTCCTCCCGTTCAACGGAGATATCCAGCGAAAAGTTCGGGAGCGGATATTGAAACACCGAACCTGAAAAGCAGAAACAATCCCCTGCACAAAAAAACGGCAGTGCTGCAGTACCCTGCATACACTGCCGTCACTCACTAAGTTCTCTTTGAATCGGTCCCTTACTTCATCATTACATTCTTTACAAACTCGCTGATCATGTGGGATTTATAGGGAGCCGGGAACCAGGGAATGGCATTGTTCATCCGATCTTCCTCTGTGAGGAGGGTTCCTTCGATCGTAAGATCCGTTCGGGCTGGATAGGCCTTTACCATCTGGAACTTCTTTATCTGTTGTTCCTTAGAAGTAATATGCGCGATCCACAGGAGAGCTGCAGCCTTATGAGGAGCATTCTTTAATACTCCCATCGTATCACCGCCGCCGGCTAAACCGAACTTCGGAATATACATCTTAGCCCTCTTAAACAGGTTGCCCTTCGCCATCATGTCGCTCACGTTGTCGTCCCAGGCGACGGTCATGGAGATTTCTCCCCCGTTCATCCGGATGATCGAATCGTTGTTTGATACGGTGATGGTTAACTTGTCCTTTCGATCCTGAAACCACTTCCAGGCCTTATCCCAATTAGCCACCTTCTCCGGTACAAGATCCGTATCGCCCTTGTACTTGTCCAGTCCTCCGGTGGTGTAGGCGATTACCGTATGCACAAAAGATTGCCCGGATCCGCCTTTAGAAGGATCATTGAAACCAAACTTTTTGGGGTTTGCATCGATCCAGGCTTCCAGTTCCTCCCAGGTCTGGGGAGGATTTTTTACCTGTTCCGGGTCATAGAGGATTCCCGTCTGGTTCCGATGGAAGGGGACGAGGTACCCTTTTGTAAGAACTCCTTCCTGTACTTCCCAGAGAGAGGGAGACAACTTGTCTGCTTCGGGAATGATATGCTTGAGGGGGCCATAGAAGAGGTTTAAATCCATCGTGGTCTTTACCCACTGTCCCCCTACGATCATTACATCGATCGTCCCTACCGGTTGATCCTTTTCGGCAATCGCCTTGTTAAAGTTTGCGGTCTGGTCCCCGATGATCACATTCGCCTTGATCCCGTATTTTTTTTCAAAATCTATCCCTGCTTCCTTGAAATAATCGGGGAAATACCAGGCATAGAAGGTCACTTCCCCCTCTGATTTCGCAGCAGCTACGATCTGATCCCAGGTTGCTGTCTGGAGATCGATCTTGGGCGCTGCTTTGGGGGCTTCCTTTGCTCCACCGGCAAACAGAGTTCCGGTTACCAGGAGAAGACCCAGGAGAAGCACGACTACTCTTTTCATACCACACCTCCGTTTATTAATTTTTATTTATACGGCCCCTACATTTTACCGAGGGATGCCGATAAATAATCCGCTTTAAGAATCCGCTCTACAATGAAAAGCATGATGATATTCGGTGTCATCATGATGAGAGCTACCACGGACGCATTGGTCCGGATAAAGTTGTACCCCAGAAATGAATAGAGGATCGTCGGAATCGTCTCAAAGGTGGGGGTACCGATTACAAAGGTCAGGTTAAACTCCTCGATGCTGGTTGTAAAAGCAAAGATCATTCCCGCCAAAAGGCCCGGCCGTACCATGGGGAGAAAGATGTCCTTGATCTTTACAAAGGTATTTGCTCCGAGGTTTTCCGCGGCATCGATGATGTCCTGGGGGATGGACTCGAAGCTTGTGGTAAGTACCCGGATCATGTAGGGCAAGCCCATCAGGGTGTGAGCCAGGACAAGCCCCAGAAAAGATTGTGAAAGGTGAAAGGCAGAAAATACCCGGCTTAAGAAAAGTGCCACCACCATCCCGGGCATGATGATCGGGAGAAGCACCACCAGCATAAAAAACTTCTTTCCCGGAATCTCCTTTCTTCCCAGAACGTAGGAAGTTGGAAGGGAAAGTAAAAAGGACAGGATTACAGCCAGGGGAGCCACTGAGTAGCTTGTTTTTAACGCACGGACAATATTGGTATATTTGAACACGTATGCCCACTGGGCCCAGGAAAGTTTCCGGGGGAACAGGTCAGGAAAGGACCAGGGATGCTGAGGATCCACCAGGCTCCAGAGTACTGCCATTAAAATAGGCACCCCTACCCAGATCAGCTGGGTGATCACAAAGAACAAGGTAAGAGATCCGTAGAAAAACTGTTTCCGGCGGGCTTCCCGCACGTGGAGGGGGACGGACGAATTCTCTGTAAGGATCATACCTTTTCTCCTTCCAAGAGCTGGGCGATCCGGGAGTAGAGCCAGGTCATTACGAGAGTCGCAACAATGATAATAACCCCCATTACAGCCGCCTTATCCCACTCCTGGAACAGGGTTGCCGTGTTCCGCATCCGCAGAGCAATGGAAGGAGGATAATTCGGCCCTGCCACGCTGGTAATGGGGAAATCTCCAAACGCTTTGATGAACATCAGAATCATGGACACGAGAATTCCTGGCATGGCGAGGGGGATATAGATCCTGAACAGAATAGAGAAAGCTCCGGCTCCCAGGTTGCGTGCTGCATCGATAATATCGTCTCGAATCGAGGCAAGCGAGGCAGAAACGATCAGGAGAACAAAAGGTAGATTTTTCCAGATCTGAATTGCTACCACTCCCCATCCGAACGAATCGTTCAACATCCGCAACGGCTCTTTGATAATATGGAGGGCCAGCAGCAACTCGTTCACCACGCCATGGTAGGAAATCAAATTCAAAATCAAAAAGGCTGCTACCAGTGCCGGAATAAAGAGAGGGATTTTGATAAGAGAGGAAAGAAACCGTTTACCCACTCCCCCCTTTCGAAGAAACAGGGCAACGGGAAACGCAAAGATAAGGGTACCGATGGAGCTTAAGACTCCCATTTTTAGAGAGAATACCAGAGAATCGAGGGTTTCCTGTTCCCAGAGGGTCTTCCAGTTTACGAGGGTAAATTGGGATTTCCCTGTTACGCTGAACCATCCGAAGCTTTGAGCCAGGGTAAGAAAGATCGAAGATCCTAAGAATAGGATAATAAAGCCCACTCCCGGAAGAATCATGAGATAGTAGATCGCTGTACTTTCTTTCTTTATCTGCATCATAGTCTTTTATCCGTTACTCAAGGAGGCGAAACGCCGTTTCTTCGATGCTGAACTCCACCGTGTCCCCGTCATTGAACTTTACTGCATTCCCTG
>JAGODW010000052.1 GCA_017998025.1 Spirochaetales bacterium | reverse complement strand
GAAGAAATGCAACCGTCTGTGCAAACCATAGTCCATGCCATCCAAAGATGTTTACCTGTAACCCTAACAACTGGGACGTGATTAAGCCGTTTCTACCAAACAGCATGATATAACTAAAAGCCACCATAAATGGGGGAGAAAAAAGGGGGAGCAGACTGATGCCCTTAAAAAACTTTCGTAAAGGAATATCCGTTCGGGTGATCGCATAGGCATAGATAAATCCTAATACCGTAGCGGAAAGGGTAGAGAGCACCACAATCTGTAAGCTATTTAGAATGGATTTCTGGTACCGCGGATCTGTCAAAATAGAAACAAAGTCCTTTCCCGAAGGATAGAGGAACACCCGGATCGAAGGATACAAGACAAATACTACCAAACTTAAGATAACTACCCAGATTACCAGAAATAATACGGGCTCCCGCGCCTGTTTACTCATGAATCCCCCTAAGATCGGTTTACAGACACCTGCGGAACTCGCGAACCGCAGGTGCATATGAAAAGTTTTCTCTACACAATTACATGCCGGTAATAGCGGACCACTGTTTCTTCCATTTATCTACATTATCCGCCGCTTTCTTCAAGTCCCAGGGGGCTAATTTCAGACTCTCAAATGGCGGCACGCCTGGAGGAAGTTCTACGCCGGATCGAACCGGATATCGGTACCCATTTCGGGCATTGATCGTTCCTGCTTTCGTGCTTAAAAGGAAGTCGATAAACTTTTTAGCAGATTCCAGGTGCGGCGCTCCCTTCAGGATAGAAGCAGCCCCAATCTCAAACCCCGTATCCTTCGGAAACACAACCACAATCGGCAGATTCCCCTGAGCCTTTTGCTTTAACGTATCATGTCCCCAGGCGAATCCCACCATCGCTTCTCCCTGCGCAATGAGGGGAATACAACCATTCGCCCCTTTGGTGTACTGAGCTACATTGGAATGTAGTTTTCGGATATACTCAAATCCAGCCTCTTCACTTCCCAGCCGGAAAATTTGTGCAGCCACCATCAGGTACGCTCCTCCTGTAGTAGCTGGATTGGAAGCAATCACCTGCCCCTTATAAACAGGATTCAGAAGATCGTCCCATGTGGCGGGGGGAGCAATCCCCAGGGGTTTTACCTTCTCGTTGTAGAGTTTCTCATTGTACAGTAGACACAGAGCACCAAAGTACCACCCTGTCCAGTAGCCGTCCGGATCCATAAATTGAGGATCGATCCCGACTTCTTTCACCACAGGAGACGTATACTTCTCCAGGAATCCCCCGGCGGCTAATTCCGTATGGAAATTCGAATTCCCTCCGATGAATACATCGGCCCGCGGGTTGGCTGCTTCTGTCTTAATCCTGGCAGCTACCGTACCTGCCTGTTCGATTTGAAGGGCCACTTCTGCATCGATTCCTGTACTTTCTTTAAAGGCAGCTGCCAATTCATGGGTGGTTTTTTCATCCAGAGCAGCATAGATTACCACTTTCTGCGGCACCTTCTCTGTCTCTGCTTTGCCTGCCGCAAAAGCCCCTAGAATTACGGTTACTGACAGCAAAAGAAATAAGACTCGTTTCATAGCACTCCTCCTCTATAGATATTATACAGTCCCTGAGGGACCGTTGATTTCCATCCTTGAATTTGGCTCCTTTGTGCAGCCGCAAGACCTCCGGACAATCAATTTGGTTGGAAGAATGATCCGGGATTCCGTTCCCTTTCCTCGTTCCATGATTCGAAGCAGGTTTAACACCGCAACAACGCCAATCTCGTACATGGGTTGCTGTATTGTGGTAAGGGGAGGCTGCAGATGTGCAGCAAAAAATGTATCGTCAAAACCTGTAACCGCGATGTCTTCCGGTACCCGGATTCCCTGCTCCTGGCAATACTGGATCACTCCTAAAGCCATACTGTCGTTTGTGGCAAACACAGCATCTATCTTCCCTTTCTCAAGAAACGTCTTTGCCGCCCTGTACCCGGATTCCTCAGAAAAATCTCCTTTTACAAGGATCAGGTCTGCCAGGTCGATCCCTTTCTCGCTTAAACCGATCTTGAATCCGTATACTCGATCACGGGCATCGCTGCTGTAGTCCGGGCCTTCAATGAACAGGATCCTTTTGAATCCATGGGCTGCATAGTGATAGGCCATTGATCTTGCACCACCGGTATTATCGATCATCACCGCGGGGTAGTTATTCAAAAAGGGAGGAGTTCCAATAAGGATAAACGGGATTTCCCGCTTCTCCAGATACTTGAGTAAATGTTCATCAAACGAAGAAGGTCCTGCATACCGCAAAATAAACGCATCTACCCGTTTGCCTTCAATGAACTCCAGAAGATTTTTCCCGGCATTTCGGGTTTTGATGAGGAGACTGTACCCATGCTCCTCTGCGGTTGCATCGGCTCCTGCCAGTAACAGTGTATAGTATTCATTTGCCAGCTCCGGGAGGAGAATACCGAGAGTTTTCGTTTTACCGCCGGAAAGGGCACTGGCCATGATATGCGGAGTATACTCCAGTGCATCGATCACCCTCTGTATTTTCTCTGCTGTCGAGGGCTTCACTGAAGGGTCTCGATTAATCACCCGTGATACCGTAGCCCGGGAAAATCCGCTTTTTCGGGCTACCACGTCTATCGTGACCTTTTCCTGTTTTTTGTCCATCCTGCTCATTTTTTTGATTCAATTTGAAAGCGTTTTCATTATGACTCATTGACAAAGACCTGTCAAGTATTTTATAACTACCCCATTATGGTATCCGTTACCTTTATCAACGTAGGTTATGGGGATTCAATCCTTATAGAATTGAAAGAAAAAGGTCATCCCTTCCGCATCCTGGTAGACGGCGGGGTAAACGCAGGGGAACATTTCACCGGACATCCCCAGCGGATCCCGACCTATGCGTTTCTTCGCTCTCAAAAGATAAACTCACTCGATGTTCTGGTTATCACCCATCTCCACGAGGATCATGTGGCAGGCCTTCTCCCTGTTGTACAAAACCTTCCGATAAGAGAGTGCTGGTGCAACTATCTGCCGGAACCGGGTCTCTCCTTAACGATACCGCCCCTCCCTTCCTTCGCTCCCGAAGGAGCTAAAAAATTAAACCGCTCTATTCAATTCTTTGGTCGTATTTTAGACTGCCTTACCCAGCAGGGTACTGATATCCGTGAAATTACTAAAACCGAGCTGGATAAATCGCTCCCCGAGGGTGGGAGGGTAGATATTCTTTCCGAAGCACCCTCATTACGGGCCAGGCAGCGTGAACTCATATCCCGGACCTGTACCGCTTCGAATCCCTTAGAAAGAATAGAAGCGATGATAGAACTGGATGCCTTTATCAACCTTACCAGCCTGATCGTAAAGGTAAAATCAGGGAAACGATCCATACTCCTCGGCGGAGATGTATACGCCTATTACTGGGAGCCGGTACTGGATAAGGGGATCGATATTTCAGCCGATATCCTGAAGCTTCCCCACCATGGCCATGGGGATGCTGCCTCTCCCCGGTTTGCAGAGGCAGTACATCCGTCCCACGTAGTGGTATGCGTTTCGAACGATCGAACGGATAACTGCCCCAACCCGAATATTCTAAAATTATTTGAAGGAAGAAGCCCGGGAAATGAGTCTATCCAGATTCATTTTACCGATGCAGTACAGCTTGCGCCGTACACAAACGGCTCAGTACTTCGTAAAGCGATTGTCTTTTCACAGCAGTCTGAAGAATCCCTTTTTGAAGTACGAAGTGTGCTCTAAGTTAGCAGAATACTGAAAGGAAAGGGAGAAAACCATGAAGGGAAATGCAATTGTAGGACAAGCAGGAGGTCCCACCTCGGTAATCAACGCAAGTCTTGTCGGAGTGATTCAGGAAGCAAGACGTATGGAGATCCCCCGTTTATTCGGAGCATTGAATGGTATTGAAGGAATTCTGAAGGAACAAATCGTGGACCTATTCGCAGAGGATGAGCGAGCTGTAGAGGCAATACAGTTTCGTCCCGGCGCTTTACTGGGGGGTTGTCGATACAGAATACAGTCAGCGGAACCGGATGCCCCCGATATCCAGAAAACCTTCGCATTGTTTAAGAAGTACGATATCCGCTATTTTTTCTACATCGGGGGAAACGATTCGATGGATACTGCCTGGAAGGTGCACACGGCAGCACAAAAGATCGGGTGGGACCTCAAGGTAATCGGAATCCCGAAAACGATCGACAACGACCTCTATGGCACAGATCATTGCCCCGGTTTTGGAAGCTGTGCAAAGTACCTGATTACTTCCGTGGTAGAAGCAGGGATCCATACGGAGAGCATGTATACAGCAGAGCCAGTAACGATCCTGGTTACGGTAGGAAGGAATGCAGGATGGCTTGCAGGAGCCTGTGGTCTTGCCCGGAGGAATCCCCGGGAAGCTCCCCATATTGTACTGTTTCCGGAAGTTCCGTTTGAAGAAAAACGATTCCTGGAAAAGGTAAAATCTGTATATGAAACCGTTGGAGGTGTTTTTATCGTTACCGGAGAAGGGTTGCGGGATGCAGAGGGAACTTACCTTACCGCCCGCTACGACGGCTTATCGATGGATGCCTTTGGTCATCCTCTTCTGGGGGATGTACCTATAACCCTCAAGCATCTGATCGAAACCAACCTGCACCTAAAGACCCGGTGGATAAAACCCGATATCTGCCAGCAAGCAGCGGTTCATATGGCCTCCCGGGTAGATTTGTACGAAGCACGAATGTGCGGGGAAGCGGCGGTACGGATGGCTGTAGAGGAAGAGCTTTCGGGCTTTATGGTAACAATAAATCGGATCCAGGGCCCTTCCTATTCGGTACAGCCGGGAAAAATAGAACTTTCTGCGGTAGCGAATGTAGATCGGTACGTTCCGGGAGATTTCATCGATGGGGAAGGATTTTTTCCTTCCCCCCAGTTTCTCCACTACGTAGAACCTCTGATCCAGGGAGAGGTTCCTGTTTCCCTTAAGAACGGATTCCCCCTCTATCCTTCTCTACACCTGATTCCCCTTTAAACAGGTTCCGGCAAAACCACCAGGACGGGAACGAAACGACCCTCGAGTTATGCACCGGAGCCCAGGTTTTACCCCTTCAGGGCAGAGATAAAATCTGCGAAATCTACTTCATTTGCCTGCAGACCCCGGGAATACACATAATCCGTAGCAATCTTGGTAGCGGTTATAGCCGCAATGTACGGCGACGGAACCCGTTCCAGAATTCGCTCTACCCCGAGAAGCTCCAGGAGAGGAGCCAGGGTATAGATTTCTATCACCTTCTGAACGATTTTCGAATTTTGTACCAGGGAGGATTCCCGTACTGCATCGGTGATCTTGTTTATTTTTTCACTTACCCGATTGGACAATACTGTTAACGGAGTTCCCGTCTGCTTCCATTCTTTCCATAAAAGTTCGAACTCTAATCGGGCATTCTCTTTGATCCTCTGGATGATAGCGTCTACATAGGCCTGCCTGAACAATGGATTATTCCCATCCTGTACTCTTAGGTGCTGGTCGAACTCGTCGTCTGTAAAAGCGAGGGATGCATATACTTCGAAAGAGGAAGAGGTTACTCCTCCCTTATTGGTGGAAGCATCCTTTAGTACCACTACACCCCGTTCTTCCAGCCGTAGCCGGGCATCTTCTGTAATAAAGAGATTCGCCCCTTCCACAATAAATCGGAATTTCGGTTTTCCCTCCGAATCCAGAAGCATCTTCCAATTCCCAATATTTATTGCCCCGGGCCTTCCTCCGCAGGGGACAAAAAGATCCGCACGTGCATAGTTTGTTAGATGAAAGATATTTCGGAACTCCTCTCCATTGGCTATTATCTCGCCATTGGGAAGTTGTACATCCCGATCATTTATAGAAACAAAGAATCCATCCTTTGACAGTTTCGATCGATCAAACTCCTCTACCATAACCCGTTTTTCTACCAATCGCATCAATTCTTTTCGATTTATTCCCTTCGGATCGTACAACACCCCGCTTCCATCCACCACGGCAAGGGTTCTGTCCCGGGAGAAGCGGATCTCGTTGCTTCCCAGATCCCCGTCCGGTCCGCCTGTCTGGATCTTGGTGATCTCCTCTTCCTTAAGGCCCATTTTTTCCAGCACACCCAGTACATACTGATGGACTCCCTGCGTGGTCATCCCATACAGATCATGCGGCACTCCTCCCTGCTCTGGAGCTTTCCCGGTACTAAACGCTTTCCAGAACGGGTATCCCCGTTTTTCCGCATGGAGGGAAGCCCAGTCCATAAGGCCTGCCGTTCCCTCATCCGGACCCAGGAACAGTATTTCCCGGACTATTGTCTCACCGGAAGCGTCCTTTGCCAGCAGTAGATCCAACAAACCATCCACGTAATCTTTGAACGCTCTCTCGGCCATATTCTGACTTTCCAGGTTCAAGAGGATCGTCCCTTTAGCCCCTCCTTCAGGGATATCCTTATTTTTCCGCTGCTGGGTCCAGGCAAGGTTGTAATTTTCTGTGAAAATCGTATCGATATTGTGAGCATAGACATCGACGGATCGTGATCGAACGATCCGGATTCCTCCCCGGGCGATTTCCCGAAATCGCATATGAAATCCTAAAAAGTCATGCCCCACGAGAAAAAACAACCCATACGGCCGTTCTGGATAATCCACCGGGTCCAGTACCTCAGGATGAATACGGTAGACCGTACAGCTC
Source organism: Spirochaetales bacterium (assembly GCA_017998025.1). GTDB lineage: Bacteria > Spirochaetota > Spirochaetia > DTKZ01 > DTKZ01 > DTKZ01. The sequence goes on along the minus strand of JAGODW010000052.1, from coordinate 1,647 downwards.
TTCTCAAGATTGTAAAAATTCGTCCGATCTACCGCTTTATTAAACTGCAGAAAAAACTTGCATATCTCCCGGTCCTTGTTGTAAGGTACCTCTCGTTCGATAGAACGGGAGATTTGCTCTTCCAGATTCTTTAAGGTTTCTTCGTCTGAGCCGTTGAATCGAGCCTCAAAGTGCTGATAGAGGAGTTTCACAATCTGCAGGTGGTTCCTGACTGTTGCAGCTATTCGCGGAGTGGAGTACGTATCCTTGATTAGACGAAGTTTTAGATTATCTACGATTCCTCGAGCCTCCGGTTGATCTTTCAAAGCCCGTTGCAAGGATAAATATTCTTCTGTTAAAAGTGAAATAAACTGATGAGTGAATGATGCTGCAGAAATGGCATACATCGTTTGCTGAGGCGAACACGCTCCCTCCCGGAACAAATCTCCAATGGGTCCTCTGGGAATCATCAAGGTCACATTCAGGTCCCGTTTAAGCCCTTCAATGGTTTCTTCCGGAAGCCGTGGAAAGTAAAAACTGGCAATCCGTTTATCATCGCAGAACGGCTCCGCGTACTTGCGCCGTACCTTTAAGCCGTAGGTCTGTAAAAGATGAGAAAAGGTGGTAAATATTTCCCAGTACTCTCTTCCTTTCAACCCGATCATAATCCGGGTTTCGTCTGTTTCATTTTTGTACGAGACAGAGACACAGGGGGTCTCCCGACCATTCATTTCTTCCCAGAGAGACTTGTAACGGGTTATTGTCTCTGGAACAGCCTGTGCGAGGAATACGTCGCTCGCAGCTTCCTCGAAAGTTCTCGGGATAGCTCCTTTCGGAACGTTTTTAAACTGGGGGCGGGTTAAAACATAGAACCGGAGGGGCTTTCCCCGGTGCGTCTCCCGGGTAATGTAGCTTTCCAGGTGGTATTTCCCATACTTTGCCTCAATACGGTACTCTAATTCCAGCATTTTTTCCGGCTGATCTTCAATGATGTAAACTGCATGATCCTCCCGCTCGCTCATGAGCTGAATGCCGCCACCTTCTCCTCCGTGATGGGTAATCAGTTCTGAGGCACTCAGGGCAATCAGATGTTTTGCAATTTCTGTATCGGAAGTGGTACGAAAGTAATAGGCGTCAATCCCTAGATCGATAACGAACCATTCCAATTCCGCGCGGACCTTCTCTGGAGACATGTAGCCGGTATTTAAGATATACTCCTCAATCCGTACTAACCGGTCCAAAGATAGTTCGGACCGTTTTGCAAGATCGTTTAAGCTTTTCATACAAGTATTCCTCTACCTCGGCGAATTTTTCCACGGAGCTAACCGCTCCGGAGCCGCTTCCTTCACCAGTGCCCGGGCCAATGCTACCATAGGATCTACCAGGAGCATTCCCTCTACGTCATGCTCTGGTACAGCCAAAGGCAGTTCGGTACAGCCTAAAACAACCGCCTCCGCACCCTGATGCCGAAGAACTTCGATCAGCCGGAGAACCTGCCTCCGGGCACGTTCCGATACAGGGCTTTTTGCTTTGATTCCCCAGACCGGATCATAGATCGCTTCCTGCACTTCGTTCTGCTGTTCTTCCGGAACCTCTAAAACCCTAAATCCCTTTCGCTCTAATAGATTCCGGTACACGCTGGACCTGCGGGTTCCTGTAGTGGAGAGC
>JAGODW010000050.1 GCA_017998025.1 Spirochaetales bacterium | reverse complement strand
CATTCTTTTTCCCTTACTATTCGCAGCCTGCCAGAAGTCGGAATCTATTCGAGTAGGGTTCTCTACATCCCTTACTGGCCGGGGTGCCAGTCTGGGCAAAGACGTGTACGAAGGCACCTTACTTGCCATAGAAGAAATAAATAAAGAAAAAGGACCTTTTCGATTTGATCTCATTGTGCGGGATGATGCGGGAGATTTGAATCGTGCCCGGGTCCATACCCAGGAATTTGCCCAAATGGGAATCGAAGTAGTGATGGGATACACCACCAGTGCCCTGGCTCAGGCAGTTCTTCCTATTCTCCAGGAGAACGGGATGGTACTCATCGGCGCCTCCATTTCCTCCCCTATCTTCGATGGGAAGGATGATCCACTCTTTCGGGTGGTGAACTCGTCTGTATCGGAAGCCCGGGCAGTGGCAGACTATATAGCTCAGGTTTATGGTGGGGTTGATTTTATCGCCGTCTACGACACTGGAAATGCCGCTTATGCGGAAGCCTGGTACAAAGCCTTCCGGCAACGGTATGAAGCAAAAGGAGGCCGGGTAGCAGATGCGGTTCCTCTGCAAACCACTCCCCTGGCTCTCTATCACGAAACAGTAACCGCAGCCCTGCTTAACAATCCCCGGGCAAAAGGATTATGTGGAGTTGCCGGCTCTATCGATACGGCTGGACTCGCGCAGGCCTTTAAACAGCGAATCCCAGGAGGCATTCTGGCAGTATCTGGATGGGCCAGCAGCTCTGACCTCATATCCTATGGGGGAAAAGCAGTAGAAGGTGCCATCATGGCCCAGTCCTACAATTTCATGGATGATTCGCCGGCATTCCTTGCGTTTAAAGAACGGTTCCAGGAGAATTTCGGTCGCACTCCCTCTTTCGGAGCCGCTCATGCGTATGAGGCGGTTCACTACCTCAAAGCAGCGCTCACTCTCCGGAAAAAGGGAGAACTCTTGAAGGAAGCCCTAAAAAGGGTAAAAGAGATCCAGGGTGTCCAACGGAAAATTCAATTTGATGAAACAGGGGATGCTCACCGTCCCGTTTTTATCCAGACGATCCGTGAAGCAAAATTCATCGTGATTTCCGAGCAAGAGCCGGAATTGTAAGATCAGGGTCCTCGTATGAAAACAAAAAGTAGAGAGAAGCCTATCGGAATCGTTCACCATTTTATTTTTAGAACAGCTGTTTTTTCCGTTATTTTTTTTGGAGCTGTGACTTTACTGGCTGTATTTCTCCTGAATTCTTTCGTACAGTCCCAATTCATCCGGAGTCAACGTGCTGCAACAAGGATGCTGGCAGAAGAGATGGGGGCACGTATGGGAACCCTTAAGGTTGCAGTACAAACTGCTTCCCGCTACTGGGGATCCGGAAATTTTTCTGAGCCAGGAGACAAACAATTTCAAGCCTTTGGCGATGCTTTAATAAGTAGTCAGCCTGCCTTCCGTTCTCTCTGGATTCTGGACAGGGAAACAGGAACGGTAAAAGGAACCGTTCCGATGAATTCCCATGTTGTGGGATACGATTGTTCCCGATTAGATATTTATCCTTTAAATAAAACAGAAGCCCGTTTTGAATCCTTCTTAAACACGGTCTCTCCTGAGCTACCCCTCTGGTCTAAAATCAGCATAAATCCTTTTTTTCCCATGCCTGTATTTGCCCTGGGGGTAGATGCAGGAGAAGATTTTCTCCTGGCCTGGGTAGATCCTCAGGTATTTCTCCTTGCTTTTTCTGCACCTCGATTTTTTGATGTGGAGTTTTTCTCCTATTTTACCTGTGATACTCAGGGGAATTTAATTTTACATACAGAACCCCGCTTCGTAGCCCGGAGGGAAAATGTACGTAGCATTCCTGCAGTTCGGGAGTCACTCCAGGAAGGCCGACCCTCCCTTTTTCTTGGGAATGCTCCCCTCTTTGGAAAGGAGAAAGTGGTTATTACCACCCAGCCGGTGCAGGAAAACGGCTGGGTAGTGGGGATCGTCCAGCGAGAAGAAAAGACCCGGCTTCCCCTCTATGCCCTCACCGAAGGAGGACTCCTTTTCTTATTGTTTTTTTCTTTACTTGTTCTATTAACCGTTCAACGGTCAGCCCACGACCTCCAGAAAGAAATTCAGCCATTCCTCGAAAGTTTTTCTGCTATTTCGGCGGGGAATTATGATCTTCCTATCCCTCCTCAAAAATTTCTAGAGATGGAAACCCTACGCTCTTCCATCCAGGCCATGCAGAAAGCGGTAAAGAAACGAGAAAAACAGCTCGCCGAGGCTCTTGTTCTTAACCGTATTATTCTGGATACGATTCCTGTCCGGGTATTCTGGAAAGATAGGAGCCTTCGATTTATGGGCTGCAATACGCTTTTTGCCCGGGATGCAGGAAAAGAAACAGCGGAAGAGCTTGTAGGATTGAGTGATTATGATCTGGTATGGAAAGACGAGGCGGACCTGTACCACGAGGAAGATAGGGAAGTAATTCTTTCGGGAACTCCGAAATTAGGGCTGGAGCATAGACAAATTTTTCCGAACAACCAGGTCTACTGGCATTTAACCAACAAAGTCCCGCTCCGAAATGCAGAGGGAGAGGTCATTGGAGTACTGGGAACCTACGAGGATATAACCCGGCAAAAGCAGATAGAGGAAGAAATCCGTAGGCTCAATGAGGAACTGGAACGCCGGGTAGAAGAACGCACTCAGGATCTTATAAAAACAAACCAGGAACTACAGCAAACTTTCGATAATCTTTCTCGAACCCAGGAAATGCTGGTACAGGCGGAGAAATTATCCGCTCTGGGTAAACTTGCCGCCAGCATCGCCCATGAACTGAATACTCCCCTGGGAGCGATCCTCTCCTCTACCCGGTCTTTAATTGAGCTTTTAAAAACACTCCTGGAAGAAGAGATGGATTTCTACTGCTCTCTAGAGAGTACAGAGAAAAATCTCTATCGCAACATTGCAAAGGCCGCTTTCTCTTCCCATTCCGGTAACTCTATCCTTTCTGAAGAGAAAAAATACGCGCTGCGGAAGCGCCTTGAGGAAGAAGGATTTCCAGATCCCAGAGATACAGCGGAACTGCTTCTGGATCTTAGTTTTACAGAAAAAGTTGACGAGATCCTTCCTGCCTTAAAAGATCCGAAACAGCTGGAACTACTCCACCATGTAGTACGGATCATCCGTCTCTATCATTCCGCTTCAGTTATTGACATCGCTGCAGAAAAGGCATCCAGAGTAGTGGCTGCCCTGCGGAGGTACATGCAGCAGGGAAAAGTCCCGGGGTATACCCGGGTAGAAGTGGAGCAGGATCTGGAAACAGTGCTGGTACTGTTGCATAATCGGATAAAGGAGGGAGTTCGGGTAATTCGGCGGTACAGCGGGGTTCAAGCCCTCGGCTCCTCGGAACAGCTTACACAGGTCTGGTTGAATTTAATCACCAATGCCCTCCAGTCCATGAACTACCAGGGCGAGCTGGTTCTGGAGACCCTTCAGGAAGGAGACAAGGTACAGGTCTGTATTATAGATAACGGCCCCGGCATACCGGAAGATATCCAGCCCTATATTTTTGAGCCTTTCTTCACAACCAAATCCCAGGAAGAAGGGACAGGAATAGGCCTCAACATCTGTCGGAACATCATACGGGAGCATAGCGGCACCCTCCGCTTTGAAAGCCGGCCGGGGTATACTCGATTCATCGTGACGCTGCCAGTGTATACCGCTCCATCCCATACATCGTAAGACAGGCCCCTGCATAACAAACGCTCATAGCAAGAAACACCGAGTTCAGCCCAAACCGGTCTGCCAGCCATCCTGAGAAGGCTGCTGCGAGGGATCCGATTCCAAACGTCATAAAAAACATGAATCCGTACCCCATGCCCCGACGATGCCTGGGCAACAGTTTTGATACAAGGGTATTCTGCATCGGCTGATAGGAAAAACTGAAAAATCCAAACCCCACCGCTCCCAGAAATAGGAGTATTCCCCTCGATACTCCCATGAGGAGGATGCTTCCGGTAGAAATTGCCAGGGCAAGGATGTACAGCTTCTGAGGACGGTGCCGATCCACAAGAGTTCCGGCAATATACTGCCCAGCGGCTCCTGCTATAAGAGTTAAAGTGGCAAAAATTCCTCCCAATCGGACCGAGTCTATACCCAGAGACTCTAGAGAAATCCGTTTTCCCAGGTAGGTGGGAAGAAAGGTCAATACCCCCCGATTTCCCATTCCGGCAAGGGCACAGGAGAGGTAAAAGAGAACCAGGGCCTTTCTCGATGCTGTAGCCGGTTCTGGGTCCGAGACTATGCCCGCTGAGGCTGCGCCGGCTTTCTCATTTTCCTGCGGTTTCCCCGGAATAGCTTGAGGAGCCGGGACAAACGTGGCAAATACCCCCAGGAGAAGCACACCCATCCCGAAAACCAGGAAAGGGAATCTCCATCCCCATATAGAGGCAAGGAAGGCAGCGAGAAATGGTACGATCGAAGTTCCGAGACTTCCTGCAATCCCATTGATCCCAAACCCCTTCCCCCGTTCTTTAATCCCCAGGCTGATCAGCGTATTTGCCGCAGGATGATAGAGGCTTCCCAGAATCCCCAGGAAACCCATCAGAACAGCAAAGGGAATGAGACTTTGAACCAGGAATACAGCCAGACAAAGGATCCCTGCTCCAAACAGATAAAGTAGAAGAAGCTTTTTCGAACCCACTTTATCGGCAAGCGCGCCTGCAGGGAAGGCTCCTAATCCGAAGGCATACGAAAATACGGTCATTACCAGGCCCAGATGGAAATAATCGGTCTTAAACACAAGCAGAAGAACCGGTATGAGGGGAGGTAGAATCCCTTCAATCAGATGAACAAGGGTATGCCCCAGTGCAACCACAGTGAGTATTTTTTTATCCGCTGTATCCATGAGCGCATCCTATCAGGTTTTTCTTCGCTTGACACCTGGCCTACCCGCCGGTACTCTTGGAAAATATTTCGTTCTGGATGGGGGGTATATGGCACTGTCTCATATGGTAGATTCCTTCTCCTGTGTATCCTATTTTCCTTTTCACGGCAAACAGATTGCGTATTTCAGCCTTTCCCGTCTTGCTCAGCAGTATCCACAGGTATCTCGATTTCCCTACTCTATTCGGATTCTTCTGGAATCCGTTCTACGATCGGAAAACGGGAGGGAAGTAACCCGTGAGAACATAGAAAACTTTCTCTTGTACGATCCGAAGAAAGTGCAGGATATCGAAATACCATTCAATCCCGCCCGGGTCCTCCTCCAGGATTTTACCGGAGTCCCCTGTGTGGTGGATCTGGCTGCCATGCGATCTGCTGTAGCCCGGCTTAAGGGAGATCCGGAGAAGATTAATCCTCAAATACCCGTGCACCTCGTTATCGACCATTCTCTACAGGTGGATATCCATGGAACTCCTGATGCGGTAGACCGGAATATGAAGATCGAGTTTCAACGTAACCGGGAACGGTACGAGTTCCTACGCTGGGGTCAACAGGCTTTCCGTAATTTCAGCGTTATCCCTCCCGGCGGGGGGATCTGCCATCAGGTAAACCTTGAATACCTTGCTACCCTTGTATGCCTGGCAGAGAGTCCTTCCGGACCTTTCGCGTTTCCCGACTCCCTCGTAGGAACCGACAGTCACACCACGATGATCAATGGTCTGGGGGTTCTGGGATGGGGTGTAGGAGGCATCGAGGCAGAAGCCAATATGCTGGGGCAACCCCTCTACATGCTTGCACCCGAAGTGATCGCTGTCCGCCTTACAGGAAAGCTAAAAAACGGGGTTACTGCCACGGATCTCGTTCTAACCCTTACTCAGATGCTCCGGACTGAAGGAGTGGTAAATAAGTTTGTAGAGTTCATCGGCCCGGGTGCTGCATCTCTTTCTGTTCCCGATCGGGCGACCCTGGCCAACATGGCTCCTGAGTATGGTGCTACGATGGGGTTCTTTCCCCCGGATGAAAACTCTATCCAGTACCTACGGGTAACCGAAAGACCTGCGGAGACGATAGAGCTTGCAGAAACCTACCTTCGACTTCAAGGTCTATTCCATACCCGGGATGCGGCAGATCCTGAGTATAGGCGGATTCTGGAACTGGATCTTTCTTCTGTCGAACCTTCTCTGGCAGGGCCCAGGCGGCCCCAGGATAGGATCCCCCTTTGTCTGGCTAAAAAAGAATGGAAGGAGGCCTTAACCCGTCCGCTGGAAAAACGAGGGTATGGCCTACAGGAACCGGATCTATCCCGGAAGGCAGAGATATCCATCCCGGGAAAAGGAGTGAGCTCACTGTCCCACGGAGCGGTGGTAATTGCTTCTATCACCAGTTGTACCAACACGAGCAATCCTTCTGTCATGATTGCTGCGGGGCTCCTGGCAAAACGGGCCGTTGAAAAAGGGATTCAGCCAAAGCCCTGGGTAAAAACCAGTCTCGCTCCCGGTTCACGGATCGTAACCCGGTACCTGAAAGCCACAGGCCTTCTTCCCTATCTGGAACAACTTGGATTCCATGTCGTCGGCTATGGATGCGCCACCTGCATCGGAAACTCAGGCCCTCTACCCCCGGAGGTTGCCAACGGTATATCAGAAGCGGGCCTTGTCGTAGCAGCGGTTCTTTCAGGGAATCGCAACTTTGAAGGCCGGGTACACCCCCTGACAAAGGCCAACTTCCTTGCCTCCCCTCCCCTGGTAGTTGCCTATGCCCTATCCGGGACTCTCGATATAGATTGGGAAGCAGAACCTGTTGCATACGATACAAAGGGAAAGCCTGTGTACCTCCGGGATCTCTGGCCTTCCCGCGATAAAATCGCCGCTTTGACGAACAAGGCACAGGAAGAGTTCTCCACTGTGTATAAGGGAATCGAAACATCCAATCCGGAGTGGAACCGAATTCCTCTTCGGGGAGGAACCCTCTACGAATGGGATCCACAGAGTACCTATATCCAGGAACCTCCCTTTTTCCAGGACCTTTCTCCCCGGCCGAAGCCGATCCAGCCTATCCATAATGCCCGGGTCCTGGTGCTTGCCGGAGACAGCATCACAACGGACCACATCAGTCCGGCCGGCTCTATTGCCCCGACAAGCCCTGCAGGCCGCTATCTTCAGGAACTGGGAGTTAGCCCGAAAGACTTCAACTCCTACGGAGCAAGGCGAGGAAACGATAGGATTATGACCCGGGGGACATTCGCCAATATCCGTTTCCGGAATCTATTGGTCCCGGACAGTGAGGGGAGTGTTACCCTCTATTTTCCCACAGGAGAACGTATCGACCTCTACACAGCAGCGGAACGTTATAAGAAAGAAGGGATCCCAACCCTCGTAATTGCAGGAAAAGATTATGGAATGGGGTCCAGCCGGGACTGGGCTGCGAAGGGTGTCATGCTGTTAGGGGTTCGTGCTGTTATTGCTGAGTCTTTCGAGCGGATACATCGGAGCAACCTGGTTGGAATGGGAGTCCTTCCTCTCCAGTTCCTTCCGGGTCAAAATCGGGAAACCCTGGGCCTGAAGGGGAACGAGATTTTCCATATCCCCATCCATGAGGGGATTCGGCCCGGTGAAGAACTGATAGTAAGGGCGGTTTCCCCCGAGGGATTAGAAAAGCGGTTCCCTGTCCTTTGCAGGATCGACGGTTCGGTAGAGGTTGAATACTATCGGAACGGAGGAATCCTCCCCGCGGTGCTCAGAAAATTGATGTTCGAATAAAAGATCACAGGACGGAAGAACTGCGGGATGAAAAAACATCTGGGATTTCTCGCGGTCTCTTTTAATGATCCTTTTCCACGCGAGCCAGCCAGGCTGCTGCAGAAACATCACTTGGCATTCTCCAATCTCCCCGGGGAGAAAGGCTGATCGTCCCCACCTTTGGTCCATCCGGGATGCAGGAACGCTTGTACTGCTGACGGAAAAATCTCTCGAGGAATACCTTCAATCCCCGCCGAATCGTTGGTTCATCGTACCGGCCCTGAAAGGCTCGACCAGCCAGGAAAAGAATCTTTTCTGGAGGCGCCCCGTACCGGATGAAATGGTAGAGGAAAAAGTCGTGGAGCTCGTAAGGGCCCAGGATATCCTCCGTCTTCTGGCGGATCTTTCCTTCTGCATCCGGAGGGAGCAATTCCGGAGTTATAGGAGTATCGATGATTCGATGAAGCACTTCCCGGGCAGCTCCAGTGGAAAGGTGATCTGCCACCCATTCCACCAGGTACCGTACGAGAGTCTTGGGAATGCCTCCGTTTACCCCGTACATGGACATGTGGTCTCCATTGTAGGTACACCAGCCCAGGGCCAGCTCGGATAGATCCCCTGTCCCTACTACTAATCCCTGGTGTTTGTTCGCCAGGTCCATC
>JAGODW010000051.1 GCA_017998025.1 Spirochaetales bacterium | reverse complement strand
CTACGCAAGGATACCGCTTACCCGGAAGCTATAGAGGGATTGCGGAAGTACTTTCAGACCTGCCCGTGGTTCGGACCCGACAATCAGTATCTTATCGACATGCTGAAGGCCCCGGCAATAGAGAGCCCCTATTCCCTCTCAGGGCAGCTCGACTACATCCGGAAGAGATGGGGATTGCTGTTGGGGGAGTATCTGGAAAGGCTCCTGCGGGGTATGGATTTTATCCAGGAAGAAAGCAAGCTCCGGATGGGGGTGGGGCCGGGAACAGCAGAAGTGTACCAGTACACCGGGCCTGGATATGGGGATGAAGAGGTCGAACGATTTAGTCCCGACCGGGACTGGATGCCCCAGCTAATTTTAATTGCCAAGAGTACGCTGGTATGGCTGGATCAGCTGTCTAAGAAGTATGGACGGACAATCCGGACACTGGATGCGATTCCTGATGAAGAACTGGATTGGCTGGCCCAGCGGGGGATCAATGGCTTGTGGCTGATCGGTATCTGGGAACGTTCCCGGGCTTCCCGCCGAATCAAGGAACTCTGTGGAAATCCTGATGCAGAAGCCTCGGCCTATGCTCTGTACGAGTACGATGTAGCGTGGAACCTCGGCGGATGGTCGGCCCTGGAGAACTTGAAACAGAGGGCCGGGAAACGAGGAATCCGACTGGCCAGCGATATGGTACCGAATCATACAGGGATTGACGGGCGGTGGGTGATAGAACATCCTGAATGGTTTATTCAGACGGATCATCCTCCGTTTCCCAGTTATACATTTAACGGCGAAAATTTATCCACACATCCAGACGTAGGTATCTTTTTAGAAGACCATTATTACGACCGTACGGATGCAGCTGTGGTATTTAAGCGAGTCCATTGGCCTAGCGGAGACACCCGGTACATCTACCACGGAAACGACGGAACCCATATGCCCTGGAACGATACGGCTCAGTTGAATTTTCTCCTTCCAGATCTACGAGAGGCGGTAATTCAAACGATTCTCCATGTGGCACGCAATTTTTCCATCATCCGGTTTGATGCGGCTATGACCCTGACAAAGAAGCACTACCACCGGTTATGGTTTCCGGAACCAGGGTCTGGAGGGGATATCCCTTCCCGGGCTGAGTTTGGAATGACGAAGGAGGAGTTCAACCGTCACTTTCCTGTCGAGTTCTGGAGGGAAGTGGTGGACCGTACCGCGCAGGAATGCCCGGATACACTGCTTCTGGCAGAGGCTTTCTGGTTGATGGAAGGGTACTTTGTACGGACCCTCGGGATGCACCGGGTGTACAACAGCGCTTTTATGAACATGCTGAAGAACGAGGAAAACTCAAAGTACCGCTGGACGATCAAAAATACACAGGAGTTTGATCGAAACATCCTGAAGCGGTTTGTAAACTTCATGAATAATCCGGATGAAGAAACAGCAATTGCCCAGTTTGGAGATGGGGATAAGTACTTTGGAGTTTGTACGCTAATGGTTACTCTTCCCGGATTGCCCATGTTTGGGCATGGGCAGATCGAAGGATTCCGGGAAAAGTATGGGATGGAGTATAAGCGTGCGTATTGGGATGAAAAACCAAATCTCCAGCTCATAGAGCGTCATGAACGGGAGATTTTTCCCTTATTAAAACGACGGTATCTATTTGCAGAGGTAGAGAATTTCCTCCTCTATGATCTATACCAGGAGAACGGTTCGGTCAATGAGAACGTATTTGCCTTTTCAAACCGAAGGAACCGGGAAGCGGGGCTTGTCCTTTACAACAATACGCTCCCTGGAGCTTCCGGGTGGATCCATCTATCTGCAGCGTATGCAGAGAAGGATGAAAACGGCGGGAAGGTTTTAGTCCGTAAGACTCTTGCAGAAGGATTGGGGATCCATCGGGAGCCGGGATGGTACTGCCTGTTTCGGGAACAACGGAGCAACCTCTGGTTTATCCGGGACTGTAAAGAGCTGGCAGAGAAGGGGCTGTTCATAACCCTCAGAGGGTACGAAAGCCAGGTTTTTCTGGACTTCTATGAAGTGTACGATGGGGGGGGAGGGAAATTTGCTCGTCTAGCAGAAAGTCTCCAGGGAAAAGGCACGCCGAATGTGGAGGAAACGCTCCGCCAGCTTGTGTATGCTCCTCTTTACCGTGTTTTTCAGCCCCTTGTAAATGAAGGATATACCGAAATATCAACACCCGAACGATTGACGACCCTCTACAGGGATTTTTTTGCCGAAGCGGAAAGGCTGTGGGGTAAGGAAGGGGATTACGATCGGGCTGTGCGGGAAATGATTGCTCTTCTTGATCGTGCGTACAACTCAGAAGCCATAACTATTCTATCAGACAATACACCCCATACCCGTGAAACCGTGTTCCTCTGGGGGATCTTACGGGGGCTGCAGTATTTACAGAGTAATGGCAACAACGGCGTCTCAGATTTAGCCCGTAGTCTTATGGAAGAGTGGGGGCTGGAAGAAGAGATCCGGAAATATTTTGCTTCCTGGGGAGTTTCGGAGGATAGGATCCATCGGAACTTGATGCTTTTGAAGATTCTCCTAACCCATGAAACATGGTGGAAAACTGAGGAATCGGAGAAGGATACAGCTGTCCGGGCTGCTCACCTCCTGCGGGATCTCCTCGCAGATCAGGATGCAGCCGGTTTCTGCGGCATCAATACCTTTGAGGGGGTCACGTACTTTCATCTAGAGAGTTTCCTTGAGTTCTGTGCCTGGATGAATTTTCTCCAGGAGGTTCTTGAAGAGGAGGAGATGGAAGCGAAAAGAAAAGCTCGTACCCCAAAGTGGGCAGATATGTGGTGTAAGGCGATAGAAGGTTCGGAGTATCGGTTGGATCGTCTGCTGGATATGATTGTCAATCCTCTTTAGATAAGGTACGATAGCGGCACGCATGGAAAAAACAATCCTCATTGCCGGGATCTCCGGGGAATTGCAAACTGAGTTAGTACAGGAAGCGCTATCCCAACGATACCGGACAGCTGTAGCGTTAGATCCGGGAACCGAGCGTCCCCCTATCGGAGAGGATTGGGAGAATCTGCTAAAGTACTTTGAATGGAATAAACGTTCCTCCCTATCGGCAAGGAATTTAATTCTAGAGGTTCAGAGTTTCGCAGAAATACTGGATGAAGCTTTTTTTATTTTTGAGCCACCTCCGGATGGTAGGCCGTTACATGAAGTTCCTATAATAGAAATCGAAAGTACGGTAGATGAATGGACAAAGGGCTTCCTATTCCTTACGAAGGAGCTTTTAACCCTTTTCCAGAAGAAAAAGCGTGGACTTCTAACTCTTGTCCTGCACGAACACAGTCTGTCCGTTTCTCCTCTATCCACAGGGGTGGTATCCTGTTTCCGGGCTATGGGTTCTGCCCTGTTTGCCCAGTATCAGAATGAATCGTTTACCCTGCGGGGTTTTCAGTCTGCCACCCGGGATGTAAAAGATTTTGTACATTTTCTGGTAACAACCTGGGAAAAACCCGAAAAGACTTTTGGAAAGTGGACGAAATACTCAAGTAAGGGCAGCTTGTGGTCTTTTGGGAGATCTTAACATGAAAATTTGGATTAAACTCTTCCTCGGCACTGTAGTGGGTACTGTGCTCGGATTTGTTCTTTCTCCAACCGGAGCTGGGGCGGACATCATTCAATATCTCGCAAAACTTACGTTACAGGTGGGAAGGTACCTGGTGGTCCCTCTGGTATTCTTCTCGTTAACTGTGGCTGCATTTGAATTACAGATGCAGCGGAAACTTTCCCGTATATACCGATATACGATCTTGTACGGGGCTTTGTCCAGTATATGTTTAATTGTGCTCGGTTCGGTATGCATCACTATTTTCCCTCCGGATCGAATCCCTATTATTGTTGCCCGGCAGGGTTCCCTGAACCTTCCTACCTTGCAGGATCTGGTTTTGCGCGTATTCCCTGCCAATCTTTTTTCCGTGTTTATCGAGAATGGAGATTTTCTCCTTCCCCTAAGTTTGTTTGCCCTGTTCCTGGGTTTTAACCTGACATTTGACCGCCAGATTGCTCGGCCTGTGGTAGAACTGTTCGATTCCTTCAATCGAGTGTTGTACCATATGAATATTTTCTTTACGGAATTTCTCTATATAGCAGGAATAGCTCTTACCGTTTCTCTGATTATACAGCTGAGAAATGCGGGGGATATAGGGATTTTTGTTCCGTTCCTGGTGATACTAGGACTTTTAACCCTCTGTTTAGCATTTGTATTCTTACCGGTGGCTTTATATTTCCTGCGGAAAAAGAAAAAGCCTTTTCGGTGGTTATATGCACAGTTAGGTCCCGGATTGACAGCCTTAATTTCAGGGGATGTTTTGTTCAGTTACGGGCAGTTGATCCGGCATGGGCATGAAACGCTGGGTGTATCGAGAAAGGTAGGGGCAGTAACTTACCCGTTTCTTCTGGTTTTTTCCCGCAGCGGATCTGCTCTAGTTACAGTAGCTTCTTTTCTGGTTGTATTCAGATCCTACTCCAGCCTGGAGCTGGGATTTTTTCAAACTTTCTGGGTAATGATCCTATCCTTCATCCTTTCTTTTGCCCTCTGGGCTGTTCCTGGATCGGGAGCCATGGCAGGAATTACTCTCCTGAGCCAGCTGTTCGGAAGAGGTCTGGAAGAGGGATACTTGATTCTAACTCCTGTTGCCCCCCTTCTGATTAGTTTTGGGGCGTTTCTTGATATTCTCTGTGCCTCATTGGTAACGCTGCTGGTAAGTGAAAAGATGGGAGCCCTTCGTCCGTCGGAGGTTTGTCATCCTATATAAGCAAGGATGGTTACAGGTTAATCTGCAACCCTATCCCGCCCCCAAAAAGGAGCTGATCGTAGAAAGGAACGTTTTCACCGTCCCAGAGGTGAAACACGGGAAGCAGAGTTCGTAACCGTACGGTGAGTCCCAGGGCTTCGGTAAATTTCCACTCGAGAGAACCACGGGCTTCCAGATAGAGAAACCGGGCGCTTTCCAGAAAATACCCACCGACTTCTCCCGTGGGAGCATCCCCGTGGGGGATAAGGGGGATTTTAAAAGAAAAAGCCGGGCCAAATCCGCCGTTTAAGGTTAGATTGTTCCGTACAGGATACTGATAGTAGAGAAGGGGATCGATCAGAATTCCCAGGACTCCTACCGCATCCTTATACTCGATTTCCGCAGGGTATGCTTTCCCATCTCGATAAAAGTATTCAGCACCATAAAACCCAATCTCCGGTGCGAATAGAAGGACGTCTGAAAGGCGGAAGCGGATCCCTCCGCCGACCACTCCTAGAAGGGGAGAGGGGGCGCTGTCATCATCCGAGTTGCCCAGCCAGAGCACATCGTAAAAGAAGCTAATGTCTTCTTTCTCAAACTTCCATTGTGCTGCAATAGGCGGGGGGGAGATTCTGCCGATTCCCCAAAATAGGATGGCGAACACAAAAAGTGCCTTGCCGCTAATAGGGACCTTTTTACCCTTCATTGTTTCTGGTTAGAAGTATACCACGCATTTCTTTCAATAACTTTTTGCAAATACAGCGATATGTTTTGCTTTAGAGCCGCAAAACACACAGTTGCCCGTTGCCTGCTCTTCATTCCCGAAGGGAAGTACCCGTAGGGTTGCTTTTGTTTCCTCTTTAATCTTTTCTTCGCACTGAGGAGAACCACACCACGGGCTTTCGGCAAATCCTCCATCCTCCTGAAAGAAGGCTTTTAATTCAGGATACTCTTTGATCCTTCGCGTGTGGGTTTTCCTGAACTCCAGAGCTTTTTGAAAGAGGTCTTCCTGTATGGTTTCGAGTAATTCCTGGATGCGGAGTTCTGCTTCGGAAAAAGGAACAGAAATCTTCTCTCCTGTATCGCGGCGTACCAATACAACTTTTTCAGCCTCCCTATCCTTAGGCCCTGCTTCTACCCGGATAGGGACTCCGCGGAGTTCCCATTCGGCAAATTTCCACCCCGGCGAGTTAGAATCATCCGGGTCGTACTCCACGCTAAATTTCTTCCGCAGAGAATCTACCAGGCGGGATGTGTACGATAGTACTGCCTCTTTATTGGCCGTTTTATAGATAGGAATCACTACCACCTGGGTAGGAGCGATCCGGGGAGGGAGAACCAGGCCTTTATCGTCCGAATGGGCCATGATTAAAGCGCCGATTAAACGAGTGGATACTCCCCAGGAAGTGGCATAGACATAAGAAAGATTGCTATCCTTATCCTGAAACGTAACGTCAAAGGCCCGGGCAAAATTCTGTCCAAGATAATGGGACGTTCCTGCCTGGAGGGCTTTGCGATCCTGCATCATTGCTTCAATGGCATACGTCGCCACAGCGCCAGCGAACTTTTCCGATTCTGATTTTCTCCCGGTAAGAACGGGGAGAGCAAGGTACCCTTCTGCGAACGTACGATATACTTCCAGCATGCGAAGAGTTTCTTCCTGGGCTTCTTCGGCTGTTGCATGGGCGGTATGTCCCTCCTGCCATAAGAACTCGGTAGTTCGCAGGAATAAACGGGTTCGTTTTTCCCATCGAAGGACGTTCGCCCATTGGTTGATAAGGAGAGGGAGATCCCGGTACGATTGGATCCACTTTTTATACATGCTCCAGATGATTGTCTCGGAGGTAGGCCGTATTACCAGGGGTTCTTCCAGGGGTTCTCCACCACCATAGGTTACCACAGCTAATTCCGGGGCAAATCCTTCTACGTGTTCCGCCTCCTTTTTCAGGAAGCTTTCGGGAATCAAAAGCGGGAAATAGGCATTTTGATGCCCGGTTGCTTTGAACATACCATCCAGTACCGACTGGATTCGTTCCCAGAGTGCATAGCCCCGGGGGCGAATTACCATACATCCTTTTACAGGACTGTAATCGGCCAGCTTAGCCTGCAGGCAGATATCGATGTACCAGTCCGAATAGTTAACGTTCCGCGGTGTTATACGATCAGCCATATTTCCTCTTTAAGTGGCGTGATTGTAAAATAGGTGAGTGGAATTGGTCAAGGAATTTTCCAGGGGAAACGCTTTAAAATAATTTTGCTGTTTCCACCATGTATCGTATGGAAGGTCCCTGTTTGCCGTAGTGCAGTTTTTCGATGATGAAGACCACATGCTGTTCGTCCGGAGAAACGAGGACTTGCCGGATTCTATAATCCTGAACGCCGGGACGGTAAAAATCTTTTAAGCCCAGGACATGTTTTTTTATCTTTCCGTCTTTCAGAGTCAGGGTCAAATCGATATAAAAAGCGGATTGCACCTTCTCATCAGTACCTTTTATATCTTTTATGAGCTTCACGGCGTAGGTTGCAGAGGTCGAAAAATCACGGAATTCAAGGGAATCCCTGGAAGGCTCTCCATTCATCAGGATATAGATTAAGCGACCCTGTTTTAAATGGTTGATTCCAAATTTTTTCGTCAGTGGTCCGTTTTCTTCCAGGAGCATATAGAAGGCACCTGTTGTGTCCTGGCCCGGAGATACGGGTCCGGGGTATACTTTCTTTTGTATTCCGCCCGGCACGAATCGATTTGCTTGAACATCTACCGTATAGATTTCGGCAAACAATTCACCGGTATTGGAGTCCAACCCATGGAAACCGAACATGAAGTATGCAGAATTGGAAGAAAATCCTAGATTTACAAACGTTGCTACATCTCCGGCAAAAAGGCGAGCCGTAGAAGCCACCAGAAATAGCGCTATTCCCATGAATGGACGTCTTTTCATTCGTATGCCTCTCCTCTATCTATGAATATCGATCTCAACAGGGGTTTCTCAAGTATTTTTTATTGCGTTTTTAGATTTTTCACGATACTAGTATAGTATGAAATTGGCGATTCGAAGAGTTGTCTTAACCTCAGGGGCAGTGATCAGTTTTCTGTTCTTTCTTCTTTTTTTAGTGAATGTTCTGGGAGTAGTTTTTTCCCGGACAAAAGGGGTGGAATGGAAGGCCGAGGCACCGGTGTGGCCATTAGTAGCCATAGGATTAAGCTCAGGCTTCTCCTTATTTGGAGGATTCGGATTCCGGCGGTTGTTCCGGCGGGTATCGAGCCTGGAGATTTATTTTTTCCTCCTATTCATCGTTTCATTGTCGTTTGATGCGATTAAAGTGTTAAACTGGGTATTTCTTATTCGGAACCTGACTCCCTATTTGGGGGGTCTTATAACCCGCGTTGTATTTTTTGGATATTTTTTTGGGTTATTCTGTCTTTTTACCAGCAGTTTATATTCTGGAGAAATATCATACCAAAAAATAGGTACTCTTCTGGGTGTGATTGGAACCATTTGCCTCGCTCATTCCTATTCGATGCCGGTAGATATAACGAGCCTTCAACCTACTCTGCTCTAC
>JAGODW010000049.1 GCA_017998025.1 Spirochaetales bacterium | reverse complement strand
ATAGAAAATAGTTGAAAAATTGTGCTAATACCGACTATGTTCGGTAAAAGAAAACCAATCATCTTTAAAGGGAGGACTTATGAAGAAGATCGCTTGTATCGTTCTGGCTGTATTGGTGACGGCCGGTATTGTTTTTGCGGGAGGAAGCTCCGAACCGGCTAAGAAGGAAGCTGCTCCTCAAGTGGTAAAACTAAAATGGGCCCATGTCTATGAAGTGAACGAAGAATACCACAAATGGGCGCTCTGGGCCGCGGAAGAAATCAAGAAAAAAACCAACGGTGTCTATCAAATCGATGTTTTCCCTGCATCCTCCCTTGGTAAGGAATCGGACATTGTACAAGCCCTGAGTCTTGGTTCTGTCGACATGGTCTATGCGGGGACCGCCTTTATTGGCAATACGTACGGGCCTATCGCCCTCTCCGAAGCTCCCTTCGTTTTTGAGAACTTTAAACACTGGCAGAATTTCTCGAACAGTACCTTCTTTGACGAACTTGCGGAAGGCTACAATAAGGCTTCGAAGGGGAATAAGATAACAGCTATTACCTACTACGGGGCACGCTGTGTCACCTCAAAAAAGCCGATTAATAAGCCCGAAGACATGAAAGGACTCAAGATTCGTGTTCCCAACGCCCCGCTCTATCTTATGTTTACCGAGGCAGTCGGTGCCAATGCTGCACCTATCGCTTTTGCTGAAGTGTATCTTGCCCTACAGCAGAACGTAGTCGATGCACAGGAAAACCCGCTCCCGACCATCCAGGCGAAAAAGTTCTATGAAGTACAGAAGTACATCAATCTGACCCAGCATATTGTAAACAATCTGGCTACCATTATAAGCGCACAGACCTGGAACAAACTTTCACCGGAAAACCAGAAGATTTTCACCGATGTCACGAAGGAAGCGGCGGAGAAGTGTTCGCTTGCGATTAACAAAGCGGAGGACGACCTCCTTCCCTGGTTCGAGCAACAGGGTAATATCGTTAATCGGCTTGATAGGACGCCTTTTATCCAGGCTGTCGCTCCGAGCCTCAAAAACAGCCCTCGCATGACCTGGACCCTCGAACACTACAATAAAATGATGGCTTTAAAATAGAGCATATTTTTTCTTTATAGACTTAGGAAGCCGGTTCCTTTCAGCCAAAAAGCTCGAAAGGAACCGGTATTCCGTTTATTATGCAAGGAGAGTTTATGGCAGACAACTCCACGGTGAAGCAAGACAATAGGGAAACCAGTTCATCCAAGTTCAATTTTAAAGATTATACAATTGAAGAATATATAGTCCTAGTAGTTTTCTGGATTCTCGCGATTGTTGTTTTCGCTCAATTTTTCTCCCGCTATGTGCTCAACTCTTCCATTGTCTGGACCGAAGAAATGGCCCGCTATCTTCTCATTGCTGTCGGATTCCTCGGGTCTGGCATAGCAGCTAAGAAAAACGCTCATATCTATGTAGAAGCTGGATACCGATTTCTCCCCAGGAAAATCGGATTCATCATGTCAACCATTGTAGACATTATCAAAATTGTATTTTTCGGGATTTGCTCTTACTTATCGATTAAAATTCTTCCGCTCATGGCGGCTGAATATATGACGTCGGTTTTTCTCCCCATGTCGTATCTTTACATTCCTGTACTGATCGGCTGTGTGATGATGACCTTGCGAAGCATCCAGGTAGCATGGAAGCATTGGAAAACAGGCTTTATTCCATCGGTTAACGATCCGTCAAATCCTCAAATCATAGATTGAGAAAGGAAGGACCTATGATTGCACTTCTGTTCATTACACTTTTCATTCTACTCGGCATAGGAGCTCCAATTGCGATTGCCCTCGGCGGTTCATCAATGCTCTGGGTATATCTTAGCGGTACGGTTTCGGATTACACGATTCTTCATCGTATAGTTAACGGGATGGATAGTTTTCCCCTTCTCGCCATTCCTTTTTTCATCATGGCGGGAACTCTTATGAATGAAACAGGCCTTACCAACCAGATCTACAATTTTGCCAACGCACTTGTAGGGTGGCTTCCCGGAGGACTCGGCCATGTCAATATCGGCGGAAGCGTTATCTTCGCAGGTATGTCGGGAACGGCAGTAGCTGACGCAGGAGGTCTCGGAACCATAGAGATCAAGGCGATGACCGATGCGGGTTATGATCTCGATTTCTCCCTCGCAGTAACTGCGGCCTCTTCCACAATTGGACCCATTATTCCGCCGAGCCTTCCCATGGTTATCTACGGTGTCATGGCTTCCGCATCTATAGGAAGGCTATTCATTGCAGGATTCGTCCCCGGTATCCTTATGGCCATAGCCATGAGCGTCCTGGTCGCCTACTATGCTAAGAAACGGAATTACCCACGGGATACTTCCTTCTCACTTCGGCGGCTTGGAAAACGAACCATAGAAGGAATCCCTGCACTTATAACTCCGATCATCATTATTGGTGGAATCATGAGCGGTGTTTTCACCCCAACAGAAGCAGCAATCGCTGCGGTTGCCTATGCGCTGATCCTCAGCCTCATATACAAAACATTGACTTTGAAAAAACTCGTTGCGGTCAGCCTGGAAACTGCGGAAACGACAGCTGTTATTCTACTTATTGTGGGCTGTGCCTCGATCTTTGCCTGGGTGCTCACCGTTACGCAGACCACGGAGAAATTTGCGATGGTCATGCTTAGCCTATCGAATAATAAGTATGTCGTACTTCTCATCATCAACCTAATCCTCCTCGTCGTTGGATGCTTCATGGAGACGATCGCAGCTATTACCATTCTGACGCCGGTCTTTCTCCCTGTTATTACGAATTTGGGCATAGACCCGGTCCATTTCGGCGTTATCATGGTGTTCAACCTCATGATCGGGCTCCTGACGCCTCCGGTTGGCATGGTGCTTTTTGTTCTTGCCCGTGTCACGAAAGTCCCATTTGAACGAGTTGCGAAAGCGACCGCTCCCTTCCTCATTCCGCTCCTTGCCGTTCTCATTCTTATCTCAGTCTGGGAACCAGCTTGCTTATGGCTTCCAAATCTTGTGTTCAACAAATAGCGGTTTTTTTAAAAGGAAAAGCCTGGCAGAAGCCAGGCTTTTTTCATGTTCTGGTAAAACAGTACGAATTCTGGTAGAGTGAAAGCATGTCCTATCCTGTTGTTGTATTAAAGGCTGGAAGAGAAATCCCTCTTCTGGCCGGTCATCCGTGGATCTTTTCCCGGGGAATAGAGCGGGCAGAGAAGACTCAGTCGGGAGCTATCGTGGAGGTGCGGTCCTGGAAAGGGGATTTCTTAGGACTGGGAACGTACCATCCGTCAAATACGATCCGAATTCGACTCCTTACCCGTAATCTGGAGCTGATCGATACGGAATTTTTCTTGGAGAGATTCATCCGACTGAGATCCGAAAAGGAAAGATTTCTTCCTCCCCATACCGATGGATTCAGGCTGGTACATGCGGATGGGGACGGTCTTCCCGGGTTAATTGTGGATGTGTACGGCGAGGTCGCAGTATTTCAGATCCACACGGCAGGGATCGAACCGTTCCGGGAATTAGTGGCGGAAGCTTTGTCCCGGCTGCCAAAAATTCGGGCAGTAGTTGAACGATCCGATGTTGAAGCCCGAAAGGCCGAAGGCCTTTCGATACTAAATCCCGCGGTGCATAGGGGGAACATCGATGGACCGGTTCCCTTTCAGGAAGCGGGATTGACCCTGCTATCAGATGTCCTGGAAGGACAGAAAACGGGATTCTTCCTGGACCAGCGGGAGGCTCGAGATCTGGTGCGAGAAACTGCATGCAACCGGAAGGTGTGGAACCTATTCAGCTATACCTGCTCCTTTGGAATGGCAGCTCTTAAAGGGGGAGCCCGGGAAGTAGTTAACGTGGATTCTTCCCGATCTGCCCTGGAGTTGGGGGAACACATATTCCGCCAGAATGGGGTAGATTTACAGACCCGAAAGGTTTCTCTGAAGGAAGCAGATGTATTTACGTTTCTAGAAGAAGCGGGGCGGGAACCTAAGACTGACATTTCCTATATAATTTGTGATCCTCCAGCCTTTGCTAAGACAAGAGCAAACCTGGAGGCAGCACGGAAAGCGTACCTGCGGCTTAATACCCTCTGTTTCCGGCAACTCCAACAGGGAGGGCTTTTCTTAACCAGTTCCTGCTCAGGGATGCTAGGTCTGGAGGATTTTCTAAGTATCCTCCGGATTGCTGCCGGACACGCAGGGAAACAGGCTCGAATCCTTAGAATCTTAGGGCAGGCTGCGGATCATACCCGGAATCTCGCCTTTCCTGAGGGTTCTTATCTGAAAACAGTACTTCTCGAAGTGCGGGAATAGAAGCAATGTATAAAAACTATTTAAGGGGTTTCATAGCAGTCATATGCGACCGGAGAACCTTTCCCACGATCTCTACCGGATGGTTTCGTATCTCTTCATTGGTCCGGACCAGTTCCTTGTTGGGTACCGCGGTGTCCTTGAACTGTAGCCCCTTTCCAATCAGGTCGGTATCAATCTTGCTCATAAAATCTGCCAGAAGGGGTCGAGCACGATTATCAAACAGATAACACCCATACTCTGCTGTATCAGAAATAACCTTGTTCATCTCGTACAGTTTCTTCCGTGATATTAGATTGGCAATCAAAGGAACTTCGTGGAGGGATTCATAGTAGGCGCTCTCCGGTTTCATTCCTGCTTCTGTCATAATTTCAAAGGCCAGTTCTACCCCTGCTTTAACAAAGGCTACCATAAGGAGACCTTTGTCAAAATATTCCTGTTCTGAGATTTCCATGGAGCCTGCAGGGGTTTGCTCAAAGGCTGTTTTCCCCGTAGCTTCCCGCCAGGTTAAAAGATCCTTATCCCCTGCCTTCCAGTCTTCCATCATGGTACGGCTAAACTCTCCCGAGAGAATATCGTCCATGTGTTTTTTGTATAGAGGGGTAAGGATTTCTTTTAGCAGCCGTGAAAGGGCATGTACTCGTAGTTTAGCTGGATTGGATAAGCGGTCCATCATCCCGGTAATACCACCGAATTTCATCGCTTCGGTAATGGTTTCCCATCCGAACTGCACCAGTTTTGCCGCATAGCCCTTGTCGATCCCTTTCTCTACCATCTTATCAAAGCAGAGAAGACTCCCTGTCTGGAGCATTCCGCAGAGGATTGTTTGTTCCCCCATTAGATCGCTCTTTACCTCTGCCACAAAACTCGATTCCAGTACTCCTGCCCGATCTGCTCCGGTTCCGCAGGCAAGAGCTTTTGCTATGGCCAACCCTTTGCTTTCAGGATCGTTCTCCGGGTGAACGGCAATGAGGGTAGGTACGCCGAACCCTCGAACATATTCCGTCCGTAGCTCCGTACCAGGCCCTTTGGGGGCCATCATGACAACGGTAATATCCGGTCGGATTTTTTTCCCTTCTTCCACAATATTAAAACCATGGCTGTACCAGAGGGTTGATCCTTTTTTCATCAAAGGCATTGCCGAATTGATCACGGGGCTGTGCTGTTTATCCGGAGTAAGATTCCCTATTACGTCTGCGCCAGGAATCAGTTCTTCATACGTGCCTACTTTAAATCCATTCTCTGTGGCACTCTTGTAGCTGGGTCGTTTCTGTTCAATAGCCTCTTTCCGCAGGGCATAGCTAACGTTGAGGCCGGAATCCCTGAGATTTAAACCCTGATTTAATCCCTGGGCTCCACAGCCAATGATTACAATCTTTTTCCCTTTTAGAAAAGAGACTCCATCGGAAAATTCGCTTTTCGCCATGAAACGACATTTCCCTAACTGTTGAACCGCTTCTCGAAAGGGCAAGGAATTAAAATAGTTCATACAATGCTCCTGGTATTTCTCTGTCAAAGGATTAGATTTTACTCTATTCTCCTGTACTCTCCCTGTCAACAACTTGATAATGATTTTTTTGCCATATAGAATTGCAAAAGTGGAATAATAATCTATACATAGTAAAAAGCGCGATTTGTTACTGAATATTGACTAACCATGTAAAACATGATATTTTATATAGTATCTGGCTTGCATAGCAGGTATCTGTGTTTTCTGGCTGCGTGAAGGGGAAAAGTGTTCTGCAATTTCAGAGTGTTGTTACGAGAGCTTGTTTTCAATGGCTTCCTGAGAGCGGTAACCCACTTTCTGAATCCGGGCCCAGGACGGTAACACGGGTGGTTTATCGTTGATAAACTCCAGACAATTTCTATTGATTATGGGTTTGAAATAGAACCCGAAGGACCATCTAACATGGCGAAAAAACTGTATGTCGGAAACTTGAGCTATAGTTCCGACGAGGCCGAACTCCAGAATTTGTTCTCTCAGTACGGCGAAGTCTCCTCGGTAAACATTATCACGGATAAAATGACGGGACGTGCACGAGGGTTCGGATTTGTGGAAATGGCTACAGAAGAAGGCGCCCAGGCTGCAATCCAGGCGACAAACGGCATGGAACTTCGTGGCCGACAGCTTCGTGTCAACGAAGCCCTTGAACAGAACCGCGAAAGAGGAGGCCGTTCCCGGGGCAATGGAGGCTATGGCGGAGGATACAGGGAGCGGTATTAATAAATACCTTCTGTAAACAAATCAGCTAAATTGAAACGGCTCTACGTATTTTCGTAGGGCCGTTTTTATTTAGTGCTTTATTTTTCAATTAGACGGTGCAGAATCTTTACATAATCTTCCGGGGTTAGTACAGGAATATTGTTCTTGTTGGAACCATTGGCTACAGATTTTTGGGCAACCACAGGGAACTCTTCAGGAGGGACAGAGAAACTCCGGAATTCGGGAAGGCCAACTTTTCTTGCGAGCCCATGCACATACGCAACGGTAGCTTCAGGGGAGGAAGCCTGTTGCGAGATTCCCATCGCTATACCTAATTCCTTATATTTCTCTGAGCAACCATCCTTACAATAATCCATCACAACGGGTAGACATACTGCGTTACAAACCCCGTGAGGGATGTCGTACATGCCTCCCAGGGCTTCTGCAATACAATGAACAGCTCCTACATCTGAATGGCTGAAGGCAATTCCTGCCAGTAGACTTCCCAATAGAAGGGCGGACCGTGCCTCCAGATCGTTCCCCTCCGCTACCGCTCTGGGAAGATAAGATGAGATCAACCGTGTGGCATGTAAAGCGCAGGCATCGGCGATGGATTCTGCTGCCCGGGATGTGTATGCCTCGATTGCATGAGTTAGAGCATCCATCCCCGTAGCTGCGGTAAGGGGAGGAGGCATGGAAAGAGTGAGTTCCGGATCTAACAATGCAAAACAGGGGGCGATCCGGGGAGATTTTACTGTGAATTTATACTTTTCCACCGAATCGGTAATAACTGCCCCGAAAGTTACTTCACTTCCAGTGCCTGCGGTGGTAGGGACAGCTAGTATGGGAAGAAGGTTGGGGCCGATATGGGATCGGTCTTCGTAGTCGCGGGGGCTCCCCCCCTGAACAGCAAGGATTGAAGCGACTTTAGCGCAATCGATCGGGCTGCCCCCTCCAATAGCCAGAATACATTCAGCCTTTTGCATTTGGGTTGCTTGAGCGGCATCCTCCACATTGTAATCTTTTGGATTAGATTCTACCCTGTCAAATACGCCGATCTGAAATTGTTCTCTTCGCAAGAGAGAGAGGAGGTTCTGAAACCAGGGGAGTGGTGTAATCCCCGGATCCGTGATGATCTCGATATTACGTGCTTTGAGAGTGTTCAGCACAGCGGGTATCTCTTTATGCTTTCCTATGCCATATAGGATACGGGTGGGGAGCTCAAAGGTAAATGGTGTTGTAAATTCCATATTTGCCTTCCTGGGGAAAAAGATTATAACCAGTATATCGGGTAATGATAGGCATGGATATATTGTTCAACTAAGAAAGGAAAGGAAAACATGAATTTTACTAAAGGAAGCCTCGTACTGGAGGGAGGAGGACTTAGAGGTTTTTTTACGTCGGGTGTTCTGCGGTTTTTTATGGACAGGTACCTATATTTCTCCTATGTGATTGGAGTTTCTATGGGGGCTTGTAATGCGGCAAACTATGTTTCCCGCCAGCCGGAACGGAACCGAATCGTGAATACCCGATATCTTCACGATCGAAGGTATCTAAGCTATCTTCGCCTTTTTCGGGGAGGGGAACTGTTCGGGATGAATTTTATTTTTGACACAATTCCGAATAAATTGGTCCCCTTCGATTATACTACCTTTCATACAAGCCCTGTAAAATTACTTACTGTAGCCACGGACTGCAGTACCGGAGAAGCAGTGTATCTTGAAAAGGAGGAGCTGGGGGATGAGTATCTAACCTTTCTACGCGCCTCCAGCAGTTTGCCTTTTATTTCCAAACCCGTACC
>JAGODW010000048.1 GCA_017998025.1 Spirochaetales bacterium | reverse complement strand
CACTGATACCTCTTCTAAACTGGAACGTTCCAACCTTCTACCCGTACTGTCCTTCCTCTACACGGTTGATCCTACCTTTTCAGGGGATCCTTTTAAGGATTCCTGGTTCGATAAGGACTGGAACCAACGGAGCGGAATGTTCGGGATAACTGTATCTATCTCCCTGGACAACTTTATTCCAGGTTCATCCCAGCAAAATAAAATCTACAATGCCCAAATGGAACAGGAAAAGGTTGGGGTACAGTTAGCCCAGGCCCTTCAGGCAGCAGACCTGGAGATACGGAAAACCGTTATGGGGCTGGAGAAATCTGCCCGATCTATTGAGGCGCTGAAGTTAAACGTCGAACTGGCGGAACAGGCAAACCAGATGGGCCAGGAAGCCTATCGAGCTGGTTTGAAGGATTACTCTCAGATCGAAACCACAGAGGTAAATCTACAGGAAGCTAAGGTGAACCTCCTGAAAGAAAAGTACAATTACCTGGCAGGGCTTCTCGACCTGGAATATGCCCTGAATACTTCTATAGAAACATTAAAAGGATTATCCAGATGAAAACAAATAATACTATGCTGAGGAATTTCCCGGGCAGGCTTTTTCCACCAGTAGCTCTCCTGCTGCTGATGGTATTTCTTACCTTTGGAACTATAGGGTGCAAACCCAGAGAGGAAACGGCTCCTGGGTCCAAAGATTCAGAGAAGGTAGTGCAGGGAGAAGTAATCCCTGTTTTTGCCGTTGCTACCACTCAGGCAGTGGAAGGAGAGTTGATCGATTATCTTGAACTGAATGGAGATGTGCAAACCAAATCGAGCGTGGATATTTACCCCGACACCTATGGAAAAGTATCAAAACTCTACGTCAATGTAGGAGATCGGGTGGCGAAGGATCAGGTGATTGCCGAAATTGATCCTTCACGGCCTGGCTCCATCTTTGTTCCCAGCCCCGTAAAGTCTCCTATTGCAGGGACTATTACCAGCATTCCTGTGTATGTAGGATCCACCCTTACCCAGGGCATGCCTGTAGCCCGGATAACCACTACCGATAGGATAGAAATCCGTACGGATGTGGCGGAACGGTTCATAGGCAAGATGCGGATGGGATTAAATGTCCAGGTAAGCTTTGAGGCGTTCCCCGGAGAAACTTTTCGAGGACGTGTAGTCGAGCTTAATCCTATCGTAGATCCCACAACGCGCTCACTGGAAGTAAAAATACGCCTCGATCAACAGGATGTTCGGATTCGACCGGGAATGTTTGCCGCGATGAAGATCATCACAGAAAGAAAACAAGGTGTAGTGAAAATTCCCTCCGATTGTCTTGTACGCCGGTTCGGGGAATCGTATGTGTTTGTCCTGTATGACGATCCTACCGCTTCAACCGGGAAACGGGTTGAAAGACGAAAGGTAATTCCCGGCCTTCAGATCGACGAAAAGCTGGAAATTGTACAGGGACTGCAAAACGGAGAAGAGGTAGTAATTCAAGGACAGACTCTATTGGAGGACAAATCCGTCGTAAAGGTAGTGAGTACGGTTCCTCCCCTTCCCGTTTCTGATAGAATTCAGTAGGAGTACTCCATGATAGCAAAAACTGCTGTAAATCGACCCACAACATTTTTTATTATCTTTGCGCTGATTGTCGGTTTTGGCTTGTATACGATCAGCGACATAGCCATCGACTTATACCCGGAGATATCGCCTCCGGTTCTTTTAGTGTTTACCAATTACTCGGGTGCAGGACCGGAACAGATAGAAGAACTGATCACCCGACCGATGGAAGCAGCTTTAAGTAATGTGTCAAATATTGATAAGATCACTTCTATTTCTACAGAAGGTTCCAGCCAGATCACACTCCGGTTTACCTATGGAACGAATATGGACGAAGCCCCCAACGATGTACGGGATAAACTGGAGTTTGTGAAAGACAGTTTGCCAGACGAAGCTACCACGCCTCAAGTATTCAAGTTCGATCCTTCTATGATCCCGATCCTTATGCTGGTTGTAAAAGGGAACCGTAGTCCAGAAGAGCTTAAGGAAATTACGGAAAAACACATCCAGCCCCGGATTGAACAGATCGAAGGAGTAGCTCTTGCAGGAGTGAGTGGAGGAAGAGAACGGGCAATCCTGGTAGAAATACCTCAGAACCGATTGGAAGCATATAACTTAACTCTAACGCAGATCTCTTCCATGCTGAAGGGGCAGAATGTTCAGATCAGTGCAGGGAGCATCGACGAGGGGACAAAGAGTTACCTGATACGCACCAGCGGCGAATACAGCTCGATCGAAGAGATTAAAAATACCGTTGTAGCCTACAAGGGATCTTCCTCTATTCAAGGTGCTTCTTCTACCGGAGTCGTCCGGCTCCGGGACATAGCCAATATCTACGATGGATACAAGAAGGAAACTTCTACCGTATTAATCAACGGTGAGCCCGGTGTGTACCTGACCGTGCAAAAGCAGAGCGGAACCAACTCCGTACAGACGGCCGATAATGTGATGAACAGGCTTCCCAAGATCAATCAGGAAATTCCCAGCGGTGTAACCGTGGAAGTGATCTATGACACTACAAAAATAATCAGGGATTCCCTTTCCCAGGTATCCCAATCTGCATTGTCGGGAGCTATTCTCGCGGTAATAATTCTATTTATTTTTCTCCGTAGTTTCCGGACAACCCTGATCATTGGCATTTCTATTCCTGTCTCCATTATTATCACCCTTACCCTCATGTACTTTGCCGGCCTCACCCTCAACATGATGACCCTTACCGGACTGGCCCTGGGGATCGGGATGCTGGTAGATAACTCAATTGTAATTCTGGAAAACATCTATCGGTACCGGGAAAAAGGGGCAAAACTCGTACCCGCAGCCTTATTAGGAACCACTGAAATGCTTACCGCGATCATTGCCTCTACCCTTACCACGATTGTAGTATTTGCTCCCGTAGCTCTTTTCAAGAGCCAGTTGGGAATGATCGGAGAGATGCTTTCAGGCCTTTCCTTTACGATTGTTATTTCTCTCCTGGCGTCTCTTTTTGTTGCAATATTTCTCGTTCCTGTTTTATCCAGCCGGTATCTCCCTATCTCTTCCCGTAAAGAAGAACCTCTGAGAGGCTGGAGAAAGAAGATAGACGATACTATGGCCCGATTTTTCGATAGTATGGATGAAGCATACCGAAGAGCTCTTCGGTTTGTTCTTGGTCATCGAAAGATTACACTCCTGGTAATCTTTCTAGTATTCGCAGGAAGTCTACTTCTGATTCCCCTGACAGGATTCGAGTTTATTCCCGCAATGAAAGAAGATTCCGTAATGTTAAATGTGGAACTTCCGATCGGCACCCGGCATGAAATAACCAAAGCCTTACTGCAACAGCTGGAACTGATCGTGAAAGAAGAAGTCCAGGGGTATAAGGATATAATCTTATCCGCAGGAGAAAGAAGCTTCTTTGGATTCCTGGGGAGTACCATCGGTTACCGGGGAAGCTTAACGATAACTCTTCCTCCCTACGCGGAAAGAATAGATGATTCTGACACGATCAAGGCGAAACTAAGGAACCACTTTAACGAGTTCCCTGCAGCGGTATTTTCCTTTCGGTCCGGAGGAAGTGGTAGAACCAATTCGCCGGTGGATATTCTTGTGAAGTCTAACGACCTGACACAGGCAAAACAGGTGGCCGATAGAATTCAAGAATTATTGAAACATGAAGTTCCCGAAGTGACGGAGCCTACGGTGGATCTAAAGGAAGGATTGCCCCAGGTAGAAATTTTTATTAATCGGGATAGGGCGTACGACCTGGGATTGAACATAGCTGCTATTGGATCCGAGATCCGGGCTAATATCGACGGGATTACCTCCTCTAAGTACCGAATCGAGGGAGATGAGTACGATATTCTCGTGATCCTGGACCCGAAAGATAGGGATGCTGTTCCAGATCTGAACCGGATCTTTGTGGTAAACGCAAAAGGGAAACGGATTCCCCTCGCCAACTTTGCTTCCCTGGAACGGACAACCGGCCCGGTAAATATCAACCGGGAAAATCAAACCCGGGTTATACACGTAACAGGCGGTACTATACCCGGGGCAGATCTAAACAAGGTGGAAACTAAAATCCGCTCTGCAGTAGCGCGGGAGATTCCTGCATCTGAATCGGTGATCATAGAGTTTTCTGGAGATTATGCAGACCTGCTCAAGTATGGGAACCAGCTTATCATTATCTTAATCATTTCCATCGGACTGGTATTTGGTGTTATGGCCAGTCAGTTTGAGAGCTTTCTCGATCCCTTTATTATTCTTTTTACGATCCCGCTAACCCTCATCGGAGTAATTCTGATCCATGTAGCTACTCGAACCAACTTCAGCACTTTCACTGCCGTAGGTCTGGTTACCCTTGCCGGCGTTGTTGTAAATAATGGTATCGTACTGGTAGATTATACAAATCTCCTTCGAAAACGAGGGCTCAAGATTAAAGAAGCCTGCATACAGGCAGGGGGAAACCGGTTGCGTCCTATTCTGATGACGAGTCTTACAACGATACTGGGACTGTTGCCTGTGGCTTTTGTAAAGAGCGAAGGATCCGATCTCATACAGCCTATCTCGAAGACGATCCTGGGAGGACTTACGGTGAGTACCTTGTTTACATTGTTCCTTATCCCGGTGATCTATTCCATCTTTAATGAGTTTTCAGAGAAACGGGGATGGAAACGGGCTGAAAAGCGGAAAAAGCTCTGGGAAACGAGAAAAATTACTATGGACGTTTCCAAAGGAGAGACTCATGAAACGACTTGAAATTATAGCGAACCGATCGATCGAAGAGGATCTCAATGAGTTGTTTTCCAAACGGGAAATCGGAAAAAAGTATACAAAGATCCCCATTGCACACGGGGCAGGAACGACAACCCCGAAACAGGGAGACCCGATCTGGCCGGAAGAGAATTTTATCCTTATTGTATACTGTGATGAGGAAGAAGCAGTAAAAATACGAGAAACGGTAAAGGAACTGAGAGGATACTTCCCAACAGAAGGGATTCGGTTATTTGAAATGCATGCAGAACAAACGGTATAACGGGCAACAAAGTGAAATAACAGGTAACCAGGGGCAATCAGCCAGCTCAGGAACTCCAGCGCGTTTTTCAGGCCCGGAGCTCCTGGCGCCTGCGGGGAGCTACTCCGCAGGTTGGTATGCGCTGCAAGCAGGAGCGGATGCCGTATACCTGGGTTTGAAAGATTTTTCTGCCCGGAAAGGCGCACAGAATTTCACCCTGGACGAGGTAGCCCAGCTAAAGAAAACGGCGGAGGCTGCTGGAAAAAAGATATACGCTGCTCTGAACACCGTAATTCGGGACGATGAACTTCGCCCCGTTCTTGAAACGGTGTATGATTTAGTCTGTCTGGGAATCGACGGAGTGATTCTTCAGGATATAGGATTCCTCTATCTGATACATAAGAATTTCCCCCGGCTTCCCATTCATGCATCCACCCAGATGGCGGTACATAATTCTCAGGGAGTTACCGCATTAAAACAGATGGGTGTCCGTCGATTCATTCTGGCCCGGGAACTAACCTGGGAGGAAATTAAACAGATTCGGCAGGATCATCCTGAGGTAGAATTAGAGGTATTTATTCATGGAGCCCTCTGCTATTCTGTTTCCGGTCTTTGCCTCGCTTCCGGGCTGCTGTTAGGTCGTTCCGGGAATCGGGGAGAATGCGCCCAGATCTGTCGAAGCTGGTTTGAGGTAGATTCTCGGTACGATAGACCGAAACAACCGGGATACACCCTTCCTTTACCCCGGAGAGGTTATTTTTTCTCCTGTAAAGACCTGGCGGTAGAACAGGATATTCTGAAGCTTCGGGACTTAGGGGTGAATGCCTTTAAGATCGAAGGAAGACTAAAACCTCCTGAATGGGTTGCGGCTGTAACAGCCTATTACCGAACCTTACTGAACACCTCTAAGAGTTCTCCAGAATTATTCCAGAAAGGTCGTACGATTTTTTCCCGTTCTCTAACCCGGGGGTATGGGCCCGGGAACGCGGAATGTTCATACCTACAGAATGGCCTATCCCAGAATCACCTATCTGCACCGTTTGGATGCATCGTAGACCCTCAATATCCCGGGCATCGAGGGATTCCAGCCGGAAAGGTATTGGCAGTCCAGGGAAAGAAATTCCTTTTGAAAACGGAAACAGAACTTGCCATTCGAGACGGGCTCCTCTTCTTTCGGTCTTCTGGAGATACCGATGCCTCTCTACTGGAAGCTGTCCTATTTGGAATTTTACGCATTACTTTAAACGAAAGAGGAGGTCAACCAATTCTCTCTTCAAAGGCAGGAACCTCCGTATGGATTGAGGCAAAGGAAACTCCTCCACCTGGCTCTACGGTATACAAAATTTCTTCTCATGCAGAGGTTTTGCCAGAACCACCCCGGAGGGGAAGCAGAAAAAAGATCCTTTTCGATATGCAGATTACGATTTTGATCGAGGAAAAAAGCAGTGCTTCTCCCAAATCTACGGGTGGGAAGGGTTCTGATTGTTTGTTGAACCTTAGTTTATTAGCTCCTGACAACGTTCCAGGTATAGATCGCTCTTCGGAATCACCCCGGACGCCTTTACTCTCCCTCACTGTGCAGATTCCGGCAGAACCGGCCCGTTCTTCCCTGACGATAGAAGAAGTTTTCCAAAAATATCTTTCTCCCCCGGGGAATACTCCCTTTGCCCTGGGGAATCTGGAGGTGAAGGTGTCGCGCTCACCGGGGAGTCTGGATACAGACACTTCGTCCTTCAGCAGAGGGTCTTCTCTCTTTATCCCCCCTTCTATTTTGAAAGATCTACGCCGAAATTTATATGCCCGGGTAGGAGAAGAACTGTCCTCTCGAAAACAGCAATTCCTCGATCAGATAGTTCAGGAGAAGACCCATGACGCATTGGCCGGTACTGAACTGTCTCCTGTTCCGTCCAGAGCCCCTGTTCCCCGGGCTGCTCTTCCTGAAGGCCCCTCCAGCCTCCCGTTCCTTGTAGATCAAGACCTGGAAGAAGAATCATTCGATCGATTTCGGAGGGGAGATACCCTCTATCTTCCCCTTTGTCCTGTACTTTTCCATCCAGAACCCTACTGGAAAATAGTAAAAGAGCGGGTTTATCAGGCACTTGAACAAAATCCGCACCTAAAAATATCGATTGGCCTGGGAAATCCCGGCCATATAGCCTTAGCAGATGATTTTAAAGAAGAGGAGCGGGTGAGTTACTTTATCGATTATGGACTCTATGTCGCCAATCGTTTTACTGTACAGGCGATCCGTGCACAGGTACCCCGATTAACCTATTTCTATCCCTGGGTCGAAGAAGAGGCTGTCCAGGATTTCTCACCTCCCTTGTTTATTTCGCGGGCATGCGTTATCCGGTCAGACTGCTCAAATCCCCTGTACCTGAAGCAGGGGAAACAGCGCTTCCTTCTCCGATCCACACGGGTAGCAGGCACCTACCTGAATATTCTCTTCATTACCCGGGCGAATCATCCTACTTAACCACCATCACCTTCCGGATTTCATCGATCCCGGGACCCACCACCCGGATGAAGTAGATACCCCGGGCTACGATCCGATTCCCCATGTTCCGTCCATTCCAGGTGTAGGTATAGCTCCCCTTTCCCTGAGATCCCCGGTGAATTACGTACACGAGGTTCCCGTCGAGCGAGAATACTTGAGCCGTTACCATACCCGGCTTATCCAGCTCGTAGGTCAATACTACCTTTTCCCCATTCTCCGGGTTGATTACGTTGTTATAGATGGATACTCCCCCCCGCTGCTCGATTGGTGCAGAGAGTTTGAAGCTCCAGGGCACCAGGCTGGTCGGATCGTTCGGATCCAGAAGCCGGGCACAGAAGAGGTTCCCCAGCCGGAAAATGAAGTCTACCGTCTTTCCTGCCTGGAATTCATCGTCCGTTCCCGGTATCAGAAAATTCCGCAGAGCTCCCTGAGACGCATAGAAGGGTACGGATCGGGCCTCAGTATTGCCCAGCGGATTCAGCCCCCGCAACCGGATGGGAAGCCAGATATAGGGGAAATTTCTACGCGGATCATCATCCGTCTTGTTGTAGTACTTTGCATCGACATCCACGTCGTAGAACAGGGTAAGAGGCAGGTTGGCGTAAGAGGACGCCGCGATCTGGGCCTGAAGGATGATATCCTGGGGTCGGAGACGTCCTGTACCGTCAAAGACCCGCAGTGTATTGGAAGATTCTTCCATGGTCTTTCCATCTACATTCATCCCATCCGATGCCCAGAGGGGTTGTACGACCCCCAGGCCTACATCCGTGATTCTATGTGTTTCCGCACCCAGAGCGGCATTCCCTGTTC
>JAGODW010000047.1 GCA_017998025.1 Spirochaetales bacterium | reverse complement strand
GCTCCCGCCCACATGACATCGGATCGAGCATCGATATTCTGAGGATCCTGAAGAAGAGTATGCATCGCCTGCATAAGGGCCCGGCTCATTCCTTCCACCAGCCCATCCTGCACCGGATAATCCTGTACCTGGGTAAAGTATCCCTCCATCAGGTGAGCAAGAATATCGGTTATGGCATAGGCTGTTTGCTTAAGGGGAATATGAACCGTGAAACCCGGGTCGAGGAAGGTGACTTTGGGAAAGAGTGCGTTCGAACGAACGCTAAATTTATCTCCTGTCCGGTCGTTGGTAAGCACGGAGACCTGGTTCAGCTCAGAAGAGGTAGCAGGTAAGGTCTGTACCGCTACCAGGGGGAGGGTTGTGCGCACAGAGAGTTTACGGCTGTAAAAGTCCCAGAGAGGTTCAGAATGGCGGGCTCCGATGGCAATGCCCTTGGCCTCGTCGATCACACTGCCTCCGCCTACGGCAAGGATTACTTCCACTCCGCTTTCTAGTGCCTTCCGTATCCCTTCTTCTGTGTGAGATAGGATAGGGTTCGGTTTTACCCCTGGATGTTCTATCACCTTACAGGATGCAGACTGCAGCTGTTTCAGCACAGTATCGTAGATACCCAGTTTTTTGATGCTCTCCTGCCCATAGACCAGGAGAACCTTCTTGCCCCACCGGGCAATTTCCGTGGCCAGTCGGTCGAGGCACCCCTCTCCGAAGATGATCTTTGTCGGCGTTTCCCATTCAAAAGCAACCATACACTACCTCTCTCTTATTGTTTTATTTCCCCCAATACGGGTTTATAATGAAAATATAGGTTAAATATACTAAAAGAGATTGAGATCGTGCATCAACTTTTCTGGGAGCAAGACTGTTTGGGTTAGATAAGCAAACCATACATAAAGGCCAACTTCAATTCTGTCCCTTCGAGGAGAGCTTTCGGTGTAACTCCCACCAGTTGGTTCATCGGAGTACACAGTCCCTGGATGACCCAATGAAGAATTTCTGAGAACATCGGTTGTTTTTGGTTAATTTGATGTAGGAAAGTAAAAAATATACGTTTTAGCAGATGTATTTCTTTTCTAGGTGTGTTCAAATTATATGCGCAGGGAGAACAAACTGTTTCGCCTTGAAAGGAGATATCGATGCAAAAACAACGTACTACTTCTGTAGTTCAGATCATCGGAGTTATTATTACCGCTCTTTGGATTACTGGCTGCCCTCTCTTCATAGACTCAGATTCTCATTCAGGCTCCGGTTCTTCAGACGAACCTTCTGAAAATGAGAAAATACTGGCCAGGCTAGGCCTGGATACCAGTGTATACGATGATAGCGACGTTCCTGTAGCAGCTTCCCCTTTTGGCGAGGAAGTAACAAATCTCCGGCCAGTCAAGGAAGTCTTAACGATAACTGCAGGAAACATTCTCCAGCTCCACGATGCAACGACGACGTTTATGTCAGATATTGCTGTAAATAAATTAGCTTTGGATTCGTCCTCAGGAAATTTAAAGCGGCCGATTGCAGCCGACTTGAACGGAAATGGAAAGGATGAGATAGTTCTTGCGTCCTTCAATGTTAGTACGAGCAAGATCAGCTTTTTCACCATAAATGACTTGGGTTCCTATAAGGTTTCTGCAAAGCCGTCGATCACGTGGAAAGACGCAAGCCTATACTCCGGTGTTACAACAAAAGAAGATTGGGTGAACGATCTCAGCAGGACTCGCATCTGGAATCATACTATAGATATGGCTGCGGGGGATCTGGATAATGACGGGAAAGATGAAATTTGTCTCACTTCCGGAGCAACCCTCTATATCCTTGACGATACCCTATCCCTCTTAACCACAAAGACCTTCAATTCCCTCGATTCGGTTGCAGCAAACCAACTCCTGCGCGTCGAGTGTGGGGATATCGACGGTGATCATGACGAGGAGATCATTATCGGTAATGGTACTCTTACAGGTTCGTATATTGCCCAACTGTCAATCTACCGGCTCAGCGGTTCTTCCCTGAATGCTATCGTGGAAGGCCGGCCTGCTTCCGCTTCATCGGTGTCGTTACGTTCTGCGGAGATAAAGGTGGGTGATGTGAACGGAGATAGCATGAACGAAGTGGTCATTGCAGGGTTGCATAGCAGTGCATCCCAGAACGAAACGATCGTCATGCATTTTACCGTGAGTGGAGGTACAGTCTCGGATAGCTTCTACAATACCCATTTTGCGGACGACCTCAACAGTAACGTACACAATTTTTATAGCGGCTGGGAGGTTCAACGGGATAGGGATGCAGCTATACCCATCCTTGCACTTGCCGACTTTAATGGAGATGGCATTAAGGAACTAGTGACAAGCGATGATGTCCTTGCTCTCTCTGGCTCTACGCTCAACATTGCCTTTGATTCTTCGGGTAGTGAAATTTTAAGAAGCGTTATCGGTACCGAGTATATCCCTGGCTGGGGCGGCGTTTGGGGAAATCGCGCTCCGGATACAGCCTACTATAATCAGGTTATGGCCGGGGACATTGATGGAGAACTAGACGGGGACGGTAGTTCCCATGAAGAAGTCGTTGTTATGGGTTATGACCGTAACCATGTGAATATCATCAGCTTTAATAGCACTATTGGTTCTGCCGGTGGCGTCATGCGAAGCAGTGATATCGCAATTGAAACAACAACCCCGATAGAGACCGGGTATGGTCAGTTTCTTTGCCTTGCGGATGTTGATAGTGACAGTACGGTGGTCAAATACGCAGGGCGCACCCTCTCGTTTTCAGAACCTCTAGTGCTTGCTGTACTTGCTTCTCCGCCCTACTGGAGCAGTTCGGATGCGAATGCAATACAATACACCGATGGTTCCTCTACGGTGTTCGGTAAAACCGCAGGTGCAAGCGGAGGGGTCAGTGCTTCTTTTAGTGCAGCGGTGAGTGCGACGGTTGGAGAGAAACTTACAGTTCCGATTCTTTCCAACGGCGAAGAATCGATAAAGATAAAATCGACTACGAAATATTCTGCTTCATTCTCTGTTGATGTATCATTTTCTGTCGATGTAGCGTATATATCCACGGCAGGCCACAATAGCATCATCTTTACTTCAGTTCCGTTGTACACCTACTGGTATCAGGTTGTTACTGCAGACAGTTCAGGTATTGACGGAACTACCGTCGGCGAGCCTCTCAAAATTGTCATAGAAGGTGAGCCAAGGATTTGCATGGTCGAGCAAAACTTTTACAATGAGAACAACGGTACATACCCGGATGTAGATTCATCGATCATGACCCATACCCTAGGAAATCCATTGAGCTATACCTCAAAGGTGGATGCAGAAGGAGCTGCCCTTCTCTTTTTAACCAGCGCTGTAAAGGGCATTACTCCACAGGGCAACA
This sequence comes from Spirochaetales bacterium, assembly GCA_017998025.1. Lineage (GTDB taxonomy): Bacteria > Spirochaetota > Spirochaetia > DTKZ01 > DTKZ01 > DTKZ01. The sequence continues at coordinate 5,071 of JAGODW010000047.1, read as the reverse complement.
ATTACAATGAAATCAGTTATGCTTCTAATCTGTCATCGGGAGCAAGTTTTACAAAAGAGCAGAGTCTGAGTGTGGAAGTTGAGGCTTCGGCTGGTGTGCTTAGCGGTGTCGGAACAGAATTCTCCGGAAGTGTCAGCGTATCAGCATCGATCGATGTGGGAACCTATATCTCCGGCAGCGTCGGCGGGCTTTATGCTAAGTATTACACGAGCGAGTACATCTACGATTGGGGAATATATGCTTATCCCCGTACATTCTCAAGTGGCGGATTACCCTTTGCGGTCATAAACTATTGGGTTTCCCGTTGACGTTGTTCTGCCTGGATCAGTGCCGAAAGCTCCAGGCGGTTTTTTGTCCCTGTCTTTCCGTAGATATGTACCAGGTGGGTACGCACCGTTCCTGGAGAGATAAAGAGACGGTTGCCGATTTGTTCGTAGGTCAGGCATTTGAGAACAAGGGGTGCTATTTCTGTTTCACGTTTTGTAAGACCGTACTTCGCGGTGAACAACTCGTCCGGTTCAACTGGCTCCAGTTCTAAGGAAGGTTCAAGGATTTCTAGAATGGAGCCGAAAAGGACGAAGAGGCTCATACAGAAGTAAAAGGCAGGAAGCAGCGTAAAATTTCGGTCAAGGATGGAACTTATAAAGGGAAGCAACCAGCCAAAAAAATCGGTAATCAGGAACAGAGGCAAAAGGATGGCCAAAGCCCAACCGCTTAGGTGTAACCCGGCCTGGTAGTAGCGGAGCTGGCTTATGGCAGGTACTGACTTTTTTCTTGATTGTAACAGCTGATAGGCAAAATATACGCAGGCCAGGCTCAGATCTGCATATATCAATACATACAGGACGAGAAACAGTCTATAAACATCCTGCAGGAAAAGGTAGTAAGCAGCCAATGCTGCAGCCAGTATCATAGCGCTCACTGAGAAAACCCGCTCAACTGTACGTTCCCTTCGGCTTGCCTCGCTCCGTCTACAGGTCCTGGGAATCCAGAAGCTCAAGCCGCAGCAGGAGAAATGGATACTATTCCAGAGAGGGATCCGCTCCCCATTATAGCCTGATAACAACCAATATAGATCAAGGGTGACTACTACCACTATAATAGCAACGAAAAAGTCCGCCCAAAGGAAAGCAGCTAACCGCCGGTTCCGAGTCTTCAGGTACAGAACAAGTACCACAGCGGTCGCGGCAGACCCGAGCAGAAGAGAAATAACATTATATAATAAAAAGATACTTTTCATATCAACGACTGTTCCTGAACATAAAAATAATAATGCTAATTAGTATGTCTACGGAAAGATACAGCGTCAAGTATATTGAGCTATCGGCGAGGTTGTGAGCAGGATAGATGCGAAATTAAGGTGTTTTTAACCCATGTCAGAAATTTCCCGTACACATTATTTCTTAACATTGCTACTTTGGAAGATTCTGCCTGGTGCAACTTTCCTTTTTAAACCCGCGAGACTATCGGCTTAGACTTTAACCTTGTTCTGCTGTTCCCGGGCCCAGAGCTTTTCAGAAACAGGAGCCCATCGGGTAGCAGCGGGGATGCACTTTGCCGTCAGTTGGTCAACATCTTCCCTATCGATAGGCTGGGTAGAGTAGGCGCCTGAGGCCTTTACCATCTCTGCAAGCACTCCTGGATTGTCCAGGAGGGGACAGGGTCTAAGGTGATTTTCATTAAAGGGCTGTCGGGCCGCATACTCCCTGAAGATAGGCGATCGGAGTGCATCCAGCAGTGAGGAGTTCCGAATGTTGGTATTAGAATAATGGATGAAGGCGCAGGGCTCCACATCTCCTGCAGCGTTGATATGCAGGTAGCTCCTTCCTCCTGCCACACAACCATTAACGTACTGACCGTCATTCCAGAAATCCAGGATATAGATCGGTTTTGTATCCCGCATCTTCCGGACCCAGTGGAACATGTATTCCCGCTGTTCGGGGGTGGCAAGCAAGGTTGTATCAGCATCTTTACCGAGGGGAATGTAGGTGAAATACCAGCCGAACATACATCCTTGTTCAATCAGGAAATCAAGGAATGCTTCGTTACCCAGGACTTCCGTGTTTCTGGAATGATAGCATGCACTAAATCCAAAGGGTGCTCCATATTTTTTCATATTCTGCATGCCCTGGATCACTTTCTGATAGGTTCCTTCGCCCCGGCGGAAGTCTGTGGCATCCTCGAACCCTTCAATACTGAATGCAAGTCCGAAGTTGCCCACGTCTACGAGGGCTTTTGCAAAGGCTTCATCGACGAGAGTTCCATTGGTAAAAGCCATGAATACGCAGTCTTTATGAACTTTTGCAAGCTTTAGCAGATCCTTCTTTCGTATCGTTGGCTCTCCTCCGGAATAGATGTAGAAATACACACCCAGCTCTTTCCCTTCCCGGATAATTCGGTCCAGGAGGGCATAGTCCATAGAATCGGTTTTATCGTATTCTGCAGCCCAGCATCCTTTACATTGCAGGTTGCAGGCGCTTGTGGGATCCATCAGGATCACCCAGGGGATGTTGCAATTGTATTTTTGCTTGAGGGCGAGTGCTTTATTCTGTCCCAGGATCGCTGAATTGAACACAAAATTCGAGACAAAGCGCCTCCGAGCCTTCGGGGCAATTCCCTGTAACACACGCAGGATAAGGCCTCGATACGGATTATTGACATCCTGCATGATAGCTTTCCCCATGACAAGCTGATTCCGGATATTATCCCGATGTGTGAAGGGAAGAATCCTGTCTATGATTTTAGGGATATTCTTTTCAGGGTCCCTGTTAAGATAGTACAGGGCCAGGTTTAGTGTAGAGCTTCTCAACTTTTGTGTAAGTCTATTCATGGTTCGCTCCTTCCTGCCCTATAATCTTACAGGGCAGATAAATAAAATGCATGTACCATGCATGATATTCAGGTTCCGAGCATTTGCAGAATTGTACCTATATTTTGCTGTATAAATGCACTTTCCGTAAAAAGAGAGTGCAGAATGCTGCTTTCGATCAGGGAGAAGAAGAGAGTTGTAACCGATGCAATCTGTAACGGATGGAACCGGGTTCGTTCACCTCCAATCAACATTTCGATTTTGCTGCGAAGTTTTTTCGTTGCTTCATCGAGCGCTACTGCAAGCTGAGTGTTCTCACGTTTTAATTTAAGGGCAAGATCTAGAATAATAGAAGTATATTTCCCTTCTCCTATATCATTGGTGAAGAGATGATATATTTTCTGGAGTTTCAGCCTGGAGCTTAACTCCTTTTGCTGGATGATAAGTTCAATATTCCTCCCCATGGAATCAAGAAGTTCACCTACCGCATAATAGAACATTTCATCCTTATTTTTAAAGTAATTATACACATTGGTTCGACTAAGCCCGCATGCGGAGGCTATATCGCTGAAACTTGCATTATGATACCCCTGCTGCGAAAACAAAAGGAGCGCAGATCTTACAATTTCCCGTTTTCGTTCTTCATGATCCACAATTTTAGGCATAAACCGCTCCTTTTTTATTCTGACAGCTATGTCAAATATAGTGCCTGTAAAGGCTGCTGTCAAGAAAACCTTTATATCCAGTTTATCAGGTACATCTGCAGCGGGATAATGAGCGCCAGGAGGGCTGTGGTCAGGAGCCAGGCAGCGTTGGACAAATCCACGTCGAGTTCATAGATGGAGGGCGGTACCATCGCGATAAAGCCCACCGGCATCGACGAAAGAATCAACACTACCTTTAAGGGGAGACCGTTGTCGAAGTTGCCGAGTCCTGCCAGGTAAGCCGTAGTAATAACCACCGCTGGGACGATCAGATACTTGATACCGGCTACGAAGCAGGCCTCGCGGAAATAGGCGCTGATGCTGGAGAAACGCATGGCCATACCGATCGAGATCAGTAAAAGCAGGCTGGAAGCTGGAATGATAATTCCGTTCAGCGGTGTGAAGAACGAGGGGCGCGGAACGCCGCTCAGATTCAGGATGAAGCCCAGGATGATGCTTACCACGGTCATTATAATGAAGGGATCCGCCAGGAGTCGTTTAAAATGGGAACCATCCTTTTGCCGGGCGAAGCGAGGAGAGAAGCTCTTTGCGATCGGAAAACCGAAGGCGTAATAGGTAAACTCCTCGAAGAGCCGGAAGAGAGGCACCAGGGCGAATCCAGCCTCTCCCAGGAAGATGAAGACTACCAGCGCGCCGATAGAGCCGATATTCGACATTCCACCGGCTGTGAAAAAGGCGCCTGCCTGCGGCCGACCCAGTTTCAACGCTTTTCCGATCAGCAGCGCGGCTGTTCCGCCGGTAAGGAGAGTTAGTACCCCCAACGCGGGGAGCAATGCGATACGGATGTTGGAGAGCTCGAATATCCAGATCGCTCCCAGTGCCGCCAGGGGATTGAGGCACAAAAGCGCTATCCCCTGCAGGATACGACGGGGCTTGGTAAGCGATGGGTCTCCCTTAATTCGCCCCGATTTTACTAAAAGTTGAATTATGTATCCAAGACTGAGGCCGACAGTGATGATCGAGAGTGAAAAAAGCAACTTCTGCATCGGGAAACTCCGGAAATATTTAAGATTTTGTATACAAGTTATCCAGGTTTTGCCTGTCCGGCAAATGGTTTCCTACTTGGCGAAGGCAGACGATACTGTGCGGGCTGCCTTTTTTCACGCTCCTCGTGGATGGCGTTGTACTCTTCCAGAAGGGTACGCAGCTCCTCCTCGGTAAGAGTTGCTCCTTCTTGTGTGGGTTTCTCGAGAAACCGGGGGGGCAGAGTGTCTGTTTCGGGGCCGAGGCCTTCCCGGTGGTTGTAGTCCCGGGTGAGCTGGGTGATCCGATGGGCGAGGAGTTCCAGTTCATCCTTCGATAGATCCATCCCGGTGATACTTCGAATCAGCATGCTCAGTTCCTCCCAGAGGAAAAAATCCCGGAAGAACCGACAGAGGATGAGTGAATCGAAAAGAGTTGCCCGGTCCTCGTAATCGATGAACAGTTTCGCCTTGCCCATGATCTGGGCTGGATCGATCTGTCCGGAGAGTTCCGCTTTGTAGAAGGTGGCTCGCAGGTGGCAGGCTCCCCGGGCGGACACTGCATACCCGAGACC
>JAGODW010000046.1 GCA_017998025.1 Spirochaetales bacterium | reverse complement strand
TTCTTCATAATCCCAAGCTTTTATACAAGGGTTATAATAATGCTCAAGTGTATTTTAAGCATTCAAGCATCCATATTGTCCCCAATATTTTTATTGACAACTCGCATAGGCCATAATAAACTTACTTTCAGATAGTAAAAATAGGAGGGTACAATGAAAAGAACACTGTATCTGGTAATCATGCTGCTTGTGACAGGGAGTCTGCTGCTCTTTGCCGGGGGAGCCAAGGAGGCACCAAAGGAAGAGGTCGTTACGATCGAGTGGGCGAACTGGGTGTCGGTGGAGGAGGGAACCAGGGATAATATCGCCGACCTGGTGCGGCAATTTGAAGCTAAAAATCCGAATATTAAAATCAGGGTCATTCCTGTTGCCGTAAGCGATATCCAAAGCCAGCTCAGTATTATGGTCCAGGGGAAAAATGCGCCGGACATCTCACAGGTTCACCCTGATGATGTGATCACTTTTGCCTATATGAATGCCTTGGCGGCGGTAGATCCCTTGCTCTCGGAAGAGTTCAAGCGAGACGTACATCAAAGCCTTTTGGATCTCACTATGCTCGAGGGTGTGCATTACGGTATACCCTGGGCTCCTGCGGGACCTGGTTTTCTCTACAACAAAAAACTGATGGCTCAGGCCGGGCTCGATCCTAATTCACCGCCGAAAACCATCGATGAATTGACCGAATACATGAGAATAGCAAAAGCGAAGTTACCTCCTGAAACGATCATGATGCAACTCGATACTACTATTCGAACAATAGGTATTCTTCATCAATGGCCGTTTATCAGAGCATTTGGGGCGCTGCCTGTTGAGGGAAATAAAGCAAACCTGAATTCAAAGGAAATGATTGCATACGTTGAGTGGGTAAGGAGCCTCATGGATAATGGTTATTCCTTGCGTGGGAAGAAATACGGGGAATTCCGCCCCATGGCGGCGCAGGGAAGGCTCCTGTTCGCTTTTGACGGATCATACTTGAGGGGCATTTTGAAAAGCCTGAACAAGTCACTGACTGATCAGATCATCAATGAAACATGGGGCGTCGCTCCCATTCCCTGCGGCAAGGAAGGCATCCATTACGCTGCACCGGATGACCATTTCCTCATCATTTTCAAGGATTCAGAGCATAAGGAAGAGGCTGCAAAATTTGCCGAATTCCTTGTCAACAGCGACTATTCGCTCAAGAATTACATTTTGCCCGTTGGGTTCGTCCCTGCTACGAAGAGCGCTATAAGCAGAGTTCCTGAGCTGGGAGAGGACCCGATTCGAAAGGCGTTCAGCGAATTGATCGTTCCGACCGTCGTTCCTTTGCCTTACGGACCTAAATATACCGAAGTATCTACTACGATTACCGCCGCCATTCAAGAAGCGATTACCACCGAAAAACCAATACCCGATATCTTGAACAGAGCGCAAGCAGAGCTTGAAAAGATTTTACAAAGGCAGTAAGGCGCTGCATGAAACAACAGGGAGCGGCCAGAGCAAGAAACTAGGCTGCTCCTTTCCATAAGAAATTCTTGTTACGGTAAGATAGCTGCTTATACAGATAAAAATGATGATGTCGCGAAATGTAAAAAGAAAGTCCATTGTAGCAAAATGCTTGCCGTTGAGGTGATGAGATGATCAGTACGAGAAAAATAAGCGGTAGGAGAAAAGGTATTTCCTCCCCCGCAAAAGCTGCAGCGGAATTTCTCGCTCCAGCTCTCCTTACTATCGGATTCATTATCCTTTACCCACTGGTAAGATCCGTATGGCTTTCCTTTTTCAATTACAGGTATACGCGCCCCGATGCTATCAAGTTTATCCTATTTGATAATTATATCAGGATGTTTTCCGAGCCTGTTTTCCAACAAGCCCTGAGAAACACCTTGGTATTTACTTCCCTAACCGTGGCTACCAGCCTGTTGTTGGGTTTGATCATCGCCGTTGTGATAGATTCCCTGCCAATGAGAGTTTCGGGTTTTAGAGGCCTCATTCTTTTTCCCTGGGTAATTCCAGGAATTGTTGTCGGTTACCTGTTTATGTATATCTTTGACGTTGAAGTCGGCGTGGCGAATTATGTATTGAAAGAACTTGGGTTCATTGATTCTTACCTTCCATGGCTTATGAACCATAATCTTGCGATGGTCGCCATCATCATAGCTCATATATGGAATCAAACCCCGTTTTATATCCTCATGATAACGGCGAGCCTCAAATCCATTCCTGAAGACATAAAGGAAGCTGCCTATGCGGAAGGAACGAGCAGATGGCAGGATTTTATCTATATCACATTTCCATATATCAGAAAGATATTAGTTATTTCCAGTTTGCTCATGATTATACGCAACTTCAACAATTTTCCTATCATCTTCACCATGACAGGAGGAGGTCCGGTGTATTCGACGACCACCTCGGTAATATATATTTATAGATTGGCTTTTGAGCAGTACAACATGGGATATGCTTCTGCAATCGGTATTTTCTGGGTCATCGTCATGCTGATCCTTTCCTACTTCTATGTCAAAGCGTTGCAGAAGGAATTCTAAAGGAGGACGAGCGTATGATAAAACGTAAAAACACCGTGCTCTGGACTACATTTAAATATATTGTCATAGCTTTCGCCCTTATATGGACGCTCTTCCCTATTTATTGGATGCTGGCAACAAGTTTAAAAGAAAATATCGATGTATTTAAAGTGCCTCCCGACTTATTTCCTATTAACCCGACAGTGAATAGCTACAAGATGCTTGAAAAGGGTTATACCCCTATCAGTACCTTTTTCATCAACAGCGTCATAACCAGCCTTGGCACCGTGGCCATCTCTTTAGCGTTTTCCGTCTTAGCTGGATACGCGTTATCGAGGCTTCGTTTCCGTTTCAGGCAATCGATCCTGATGGGTGTCTTGGTAACCCAGATGTTTCCACTTATTGTCCTTGTTATCCCGCTCTATATCTTTTACGTACAACTCGACCTTCTGAATACCTACTTTGGCCTCATCCTCGCGTACACGTCATTTGCCCTTCCTTTTGGCATTTGGATGATCAAGGGTTTTGTCGATTCGATACCTACAGAAATTGAAGAGGCAGCGGTTGTTGACGGATGTAACCGATGGACCATCCTGGGAAGAATCGTGGTGCCGCTCATCATTCCTGGCATTGTCGCAACAGGTGTATTCTCTTTTCTCGATGCATGGAATAACCTTTTGTTCCCCCTGGTCTTGATCAACGACGTGACAATGAAAACGCTTCCTCCCGGCATGGTTCTCGCATTCGGAGGAGAGTTTAAGCATGATTGGAGCGGCATGATGTCCGCCTCTACAATTGTCAGTGTTCCCGTTATCGTAATCTTTATCTTGATTCAGCGCTACTTAGTGGAAGGGTTGACGGGGGGAGCAGTCAAGGGGTAAAAGACCATAGGGAGCAAAAAATCAACTTAAGTATCATCGGATGTGGACAGATAGTCACAAAAATTCATATACCGAATCTCAAAATTCCCCCTTGGGGAGGGGCGGGCGAGAAAGGAATGGGGCAAGGTCAAGTAGAAAAGGGTCTTTTGTAAAGAGAAATGTCCACTTAATTGATTCTTAGAATTATCCATCAGCAGGCCTCCAATAGTTTGACATTCAGATCGAGTGCCGGGAATGCCTCCAAGGGAGTGAGTCCGTTGAGGATCCTCCGGGGATAGGTGTTCATCCCGTGCTGGATCTGCCTGACCCTCATCTCCTTGATGCAAGCGAAATCGGTTTCTTTCGGCAGGAATCTTCTAATGATGCCGTTGTGGTTCTCGTTCGTTCCCCGCTCACAGGAACAGTAGGGATGGGCAAACTACAAACGGATCCTTCTGCTTTTGGTCAAGACCGAGTTCTCCAGGCCCGACACGTCGGAGAACTCGGAACCGTTGTCGAAGATGATCGATAGGAAGATCTCACGGAACCGTCGGCTCCCGAGTTACCGCTCAATGCGGTCGATGGCTTTCCTCGCCGATCTCGCGCTACTGTTGGGGATCTTGAGTATCAGATCCAGGCGGGTCTTGCGTTCCACCAGAGTCAGCAAGCATTCGCTCGACCCGTCCTTCCTGCTGTAGACCGTGTCTCCCTCCCAGTGGCCGGGCTGTAGGCGCCCGAGCACCTCCTTGGGACGTTTCTCTATGGATCGGACGGAGAATTCCCTGTTGGCGTGCATCCTTTACCTTCCATGGCCTGCCTTGCGTTTCATCGCCCCCTTTCCTCGGCAGGTTCCCGATGGCGACCCCGGGTATGTCCCCGGCCTCTATCCAGTTGTACAGTGTCTTCTCGCAGATCCTCAGCCCCTGCGGCCAGGCTTCCTCCTTGCCCAACCGCTCCAGCAAGGCGTAGGGGCTGTAGTGCTCCTCCAGGATCAGTTCCGCCATCCGCTGCACCAACTCATGATGCTTGCCCGACTTCGTCGACGGCCCCTTGTATTTCATCTTCTCCTGGGTGTCGAACTGGGCGTGCTCGCCGTTGTACTCGATCCGCGTGAACGGTGTCTCGGTGAGCACATGTTCCACCATCCCCCGATCCAGTTCCCTGCTAATCGTCCTGGGACTCTTCTGCAAGATCTTTCCCAGCACCGTGGGGCTGCGTTCCTTGCGGTAGCCATTGCTGCCCGCATAGGGGTATTGCAACCGTAACCGCTCATCCCACGTGAAGTGACTTCCCCTGCAGTGCGGTTCCAATGTAAGCTTTGTGCGCCCCATGGTGTCTCCGTGTTTTGTTTGTTTTGTTGATATACCAATCTTAACACGGTTCCCATGGGACTTCTCTTTTCTTTTCCTTACCTCTGCGTTTTTAGGTGGACACTTTATATTACTGCTCGCGCTACCTGACTGTATCGGGAATTTAAATTGACATCCCCTTGTTTCACCCCTTATACTATTTCTGTTTGAAAATAACTAATTCAAGGAGGTTCCTATGAAAAGATGGAATGTGAGAGCGATAGGGCTTCTCGTTGGCCTGTTATGGATCACCGTGGGTATTTTTGCCGGAGGAGCAAAAGAGGCAAAGGAAATTACCATCAATTTCCCCAGCTTCTGGGTGGGGCAGGACTCAAAAGCTGGGCCGGTTGCAGAGTTAATTGCCAAGTTTAACGCAGACAATGCGGGAAAGATTAAAGTCGTCGTGGAGGAAAATCCTTCTCCGGACCCGTACCGGACTAAAATCAATGCCAGCCTCGCCGCTGGTGTTGTGCCCGATGTGTTCATTTTTAATCCTGATCCTACGACATTCCAGTATTACGACGGAGATATTTTGATGGACTTCACGGCGGATCTGAAAGGTGAGTGGGCAAAGGACTTTCAGGAAGGATACATCCAGGCAAGCACCCAAAAAGGCCGAACAAAAACCGTACCGTATGAAATCGGTACTGCTCCTATCTGGTACAATACAGAACTGTTCAAGAAAGCGGGAATTACGGAATTCCCCAAAACCTTCGAGGAGTTCTGGGTTGCCTGTGATAAACTAAAGGCGGCAGGGATCGTCCCCACCTCCCAGATGACAGGAGGAGTGAATGCCTGGACTTCCATGCTATGGTACAGTCATATATTGATTTCTATCGGAGGACCGGATGTGTGGAACCGCCCGCTAACCCATCCACAGTATGTTCAGGCTGCCGAGATCCTGCTAAAACTCTACTCAGACGGTAACACCACGAAGGACGCCGTAGGGGCAGATGCGGGAGTGGCAGGTGGACACTATCTATCAGGACGGACAGCGATCTTTATAAACGGCCCCTGGTATATCGGCAGGATGAAAAAAGATGCCCCGGCAGTACACACTGCTACACGGCTTGCGTTTGCCCCTGCGGTAACGGGTGGTACCTACGGGGGAATGATCGGCTTTCAGCTTTCAAACCTGGCTGCTGCTAATGCGAAAGATCCTGCGAAACGGGAGGCGGTGTTGAAATTCCTCCGCTGGATGACAAAACCGGATAATGTAAAAATGATCTCTGAGCGTTCCGGCGCCATGTTTGCCTTAAAGTATGAGCTGGGTTCCGATGTTGATCCGTTGCTAAAAGAGTTTGTGGCAATTTCCAATCAGGCGAAATTTGTGGTTCCCCATTTCCAGGGCCAATATTCCGTCCAGGTAACACAGGCACTGGGTCATGCCATTGGTGCAATGGTTTTAGGAAAGGCAACCCCGCAGCAATTCGTAGAGATGCTGATACAGGCAAATAAATAACATCTTTCCCAGGGAGGCCCTATGAACAAGACGCCGTGGAAAGGCATTTTGCTGTTTCTGTTTCCAGTTGCTGTTCTATACATCCTATTTTTCATTTACCCCTTAGGGTTTGTATTCGCCGTGGGTTTTACCCAATGGAATGGGGTTCTCCCCCCTCAATTTATAGGATTGCAAAACTACAGCGCCCTGCTACAGGATGATACCTTTCTCCTCTCCGTACGGAACAACTTTATATGGGCCTTCTCTCTGGGATTTCTTCAGATTCCTCTCGCTGCACTCGTTGCCTTGATTCTGGCACGCAAACCTTCGGGATGGAAGTTTTTTCGGACTCTCTACTTCCTCCCGAATGTGATTTCCCAGGTAGCGATTTCCATGCTATGGCTCGCTATCTACAACGCAGAGTATGGAGTGTTGAACAAACTGCTGGAGCTTTTGGGATACAGCTCCTGGGCACGGAACTGGCTTGGAGAGATAGAAACCGCGCTTCCTGCCATCATTCTTCAGCAGGTCCTCTACATCGGATACTTCATGATCATTATTCTTGCCGGAGCTATGGCGATACCCAGTTCCTACTACGAAGCAGCGGAGATGGACGGAGCCAGCGTCCTTCAGCAAGAGTGGCACATTACTCTGCCGATGCTCCGGAGCATCCTGGTTACCTGTATGACCCTTGCTATGGCGTACGGGTTACGACACTTTGAAGCTACCTTCCTCATGACTGGAGGCGGGCCGGCCAACTCTACCTCGGTAATGGGGATACAACTGTACAACAATATGAGTTACCTCCGGTATGGAAGGGCGAATGCTATCGGGACCGCCCTGATCCTTCTGGGAGTCCTGGTAATTGTCACCCTTCGGAATACCCTGGGCCGTTCGGAAGACGTTTCCGAAGCGCTCCAATAGGAAGATTTCTATGAAACTGATTGCGAAATTGCTTAAATGGGGAGTCCTATTGTTTTTTCTTGTATTTACGCTCCTTCCGCTGGTATGGCTGGTACTTTCATCCTTTAAAACAAATTTTGAATTTGAAACACAACCCTTCAGCCTACCGGCAGTCTGGCAGCTTGAAAACTACGTAAAAGCCATTCAGATTTCAGGTCTTCCCCGTCTGTTTTTAAACTCTGTGCTGGTTTCTACAGTCTCCACCGTTTTAAATATCCTTATCACATCGATGGCAGCATTTGTCCTGTCCCGGGAACGGTTTATCCTGCAGAACCTCATTCTTACGATCCTCACTGCAGGAGTACTGATCCCCATCATCGCGCTAATGGTACCATACTTTAGTATCATAAAACTCCTCGGCCTATACGATACCCTAACCGGTCTTACAATAACCTACGCTGCGATCAATATTCCGATCTCCGTGTTCCTCCTCCATGGATTCATGCGCACTCTTCCGAAGGAACTGGAGGAAGCCGCCGTAATAGATGGGTGTTCTTTTTCTCAGAGGTTCTTCAAAATTGTCTTCCCCCTTTCTCAACTGGGAGTTGTCACTGCAGGAACCTTTGTATTTCTCTACTCCTGGAACGAGTTCACCTATGCGATGCTTCTAACCTCGTCTGTACGTAGCCGCACGGTTCAGTTAGGAATCCGTTTCTTTACCAGCCAGTTTTTTACCGACTACACAGCTATGTATGCTGCGATCGTAATCACCATTCTTCCCAGCGTGCTGGTATATATTCTTTTTCACGATAAAATCGTCCGGGGGCTTACGTCCGGTGCGGTAAAAGGCTGAAACCATGAACCCAAGTTACTACAACACAGATTTGAGCCGGTCAGAATCTCTTCCCCTGCCTGTGGAAATCTTAGAAACAGATATCGATCTGTACTACCATATGGCGTTTTCTCTATACCGACTGATTGAGGAAAACAACAGTAAGGGGAAATCCACTTTAGTGATCCTTCCCGTAGGCCCTGTATTCCAGTATCGCCGTTTCGTCTGGCTTATGAGGGAGCGTCCCCTGAACCTCCAAAATCTTACCTGTTTTTTCATGGACGAGTACCTGGATCCCTCTGGTTCCTGGATACCGGAAGATTCTCCTCTTTCCTTCCGGGGTTTCATCCAGAGGGAGCTCATCTCTCCTCTTCAGGATAGAACTCTTCCTCCAGAAAACCGATTATCCCAGGAGCAAGTTCGGTTTCCGGACCCCTTCCGATTAAAGGAGTTTGACCAGTGTTACGAAGATTGTGGGGGCGCCGAAGTCTGCTATGGAGGAATCGGGATTACCGGTCACCTCGCTTTTAACGAACCGCCAGATTCTTCCGAAAGCATTTCTGCAGAGGAGT
>JAGODW010000045.1 GCA_017998025.1 Spirochaetales bacterium | reverse complement strand
TGCCACGGCAGTGTTCAAGACTATATTCGGCCCTGCCACACTTTCAGAAGAGGGAACCATTCTGAATTCAAACTTATTTCCTGTAAAAGCAAAGGGAGAGGTGCGGTTGCGGTCTGTCATATCCCTGGGAAGTTTCGGAAGGGTCGTTACTCCGATTTCAAGTCTTTCACCTCCCCTCGCTTTTATTTTTTGACCATTGGAGAGTGTTTCCAGAATCTCTGCCAGGCTCTCACCCAGAAAAATCGATATGATAGCGGGGGGAGCCTCATTTGCCCCCAACCGGTGATCGTTTCCGCTATTAGCGCAGGACATTCGCAGAAGGGTTGCATATGTATCCACCGCTTTTAATACTGCCATGCAGAATATAAGGAACTGGGCGTTCGTGTGCGGATTGTCTCCGGGCTCCAGAAGATTGATGCCATCATCAGTACCCAAAGACCAGTTGTTATGCTTTCCCGAACCATTCACTCCGGCAAACGGTTTTTCATGAAGGAGAGCGGCTAACCCATGATGACTCGCTACACGTTTCATCGTCTCCATCACCAGTTGGTTCCAGTCACAGGCCACACTGGAAGTAGTAAAGATTGTAGCGAGTTCGAACTGATTGGGAGCAACCTCATTGTGCTGAGTTTTTGCAGAAATTCCCAATTTCCAGAGTTCATAGTTCAGTTCCCGCATGAAATCGGCAACCCGTTCTTTCAGATTTCCAAAATAATGATCTTCCATCTCCTGCCCTTTGGGCGGTGCAGCTCCAAAGAGGGTACGTCCGGTAAGCAGTAAATCGAGCCGCTTGTCAAAGAGGTCTTTCTCTACAAGAAAATACTCTTGCTCCGGCCCCAGGGTGGGGGTAACTCGTTTTGATGTAGTATTCCCCATCGCTCGTAAAACTCGCAAGGCTTGCCTGCTCAAAGCCTCTATGGAACGGAGAAGAGGGACTTTTTTATCCAGGGCCTCTCCTGTGTACGATACAAATGCAGTAGGAATATAGAGGGTAACTCCTGTCTGGTCCTCTTTTAAAAAAGCAGGACTATTCACATCCCAGGCTGTATACCCCCGGGCCTCAAACGTAGAGCGTAATCCTCCAGATGGGAAGGAAGAGGCATCCGGTTCTCCTTTAACCAGCTCTTTCCCGGAAAACTCCATAATCACCCCCCCTTCCGGAGTAGGAGCAATGAACGATTCGTGTTTTTCCGCTGTTAAGCCGGTAAGAGGTTGGAACCAGTGGGTAAAATGGGTACAACCCCGTTCAATCGCCCAATCTCTCATCGCATTCGCTACAACTTCTGCAACTTCAAGCGTAAGCTCTGTTTCTCCTTCTTGAACTCTTTTTAACTCTTTATAAATAGCCTTAGGAAGACGCTCCCGCATAGCGGTATCGTTGAAGGAATTGATACCATAAATCGTGGGTACAGGAGTGCTGACGAAATCTATCGTTGACTTTGACATACTTTGCTCCTACTAGAGTAAATTTCTTTGCCCGTGCTGTGCAATGAATAAAATAAATGCAATTTTCATGCCATCTAGGCAGAGATTGTTAACTATTTCTCCTTGCAGAGATTACGTCTACAATTCCGTCGGTTTATCCGAAGCTGCATACAGAAATGTAGGAATTCGACTATTTTCTCCACAGATATGTAGCTTACTGAAAACAATACGGTTGCTCAAGGGGACTGAGGATATACCCGATACTTTTTTACAAATCCGCAGGGGCGGTAGGTCATTTTTGCTTGACGAAGACCTGGATCCCCCAGATCCTGCTCACGGTTTATGTATAGAATGTATTTGGGCAAAGCGGCAGCAAAGGCCTGGTTCACAAACTGATAGATTCCTTTGTATTGATCCAGCGCTTTCTCAAAATGCACGGCAAAACTCCTTCCCCGTGCCAGAGGTTCTCCCAGTGTATAGGCAGCCGGTTGTCCTTCCACATAGTATAAATAGCCTCTCAGGTTTAGGTCGTGAATCCTCTCTAGAGCTTCCTTCGCTGCCTCGTAGTCTCCGGTGTTTCCTTTTGCCTTTTTCCATTCTTCTAAAATATAGAGGGCGTCTTTTACATCCGCCTTATGCATAGGTTTTTCCATGTACTGATAATTATTTAAAAAAGCATTTACCAGATTCCGTTTCTTGTGGTACTGCTTTCCTGGAAGTGTAGCTAAATGTTCGCGGAGGTAGAGATAATCAAAGTTGTCTCGGTCCTCTTCTACCCGATATCCGTGCTGTTCCAGCGCAATACGGCCGGCAGCTGTGTCGCTCTCTGAAAGGTTCTTTAAGTAATCATGAGATTTAAATAGATCCGCTAAAAGATCCATGTCCTCAGGCAATCCACAGGGCAACATAAAGAACTTCTTCCCATCCTTCTCGCCGGAAATTACAATAGTTTCGTTGGGAAGCCAGGAGACCTTGTAGTTGTACGTCTTACGAAAGAGGTATAACCCCGCAAAGGTAAATTCAGATATGCCGTCTTTCAGCATAGAGAGCCTCGGATGAAGACTTGGACGCATCGACAAATCAACGGGGGCAAACTCAGGATACGCAGGTATATTCATAATGGATTTAAATTAACAAGAAAAACAAAAAACGGCAAATTAGAACAGGGAAAGAGCCTCTTCTGCCTCCCTCTCTTCTTCCAACCGGTAGATTTCTTTCTACCTTTTCCCCACAATTCTCTTTTCTTCCTGCAATGGTTGAACTATCCCCAGGCGAAGAAGCAGTTCAAATAAACAGCGATTGAAGCTTTGATGGATCCGTAGGGTCCGGGTTCCATCGGAATGAAACGCCTCGCATTCCAGGCTGTCCCTATCTCTAGATAGTACAGCAATAATATGAACCAGACCGTCCTTTGTCTCTAACCGGTACCGTTCCATCGGGTTGCCTCCCACAAGAACGTGTATTCAATTTTATGTTCGGCTTCTTTGCGGTCGATGATTAGAATATGAAACGATGGATGGTATGTCTCTTTTTACTTCTTTTTCTATACGGGCTTACAGCGGAAACCGTACAGGTAACCGCTTTCGGTTACACTCTGGACCTTCCTCCTGGCTGGGAGGTGCTGGATGCCCAGGATCCACAGTTGGTTTCCTTCACAGACTCCTTTCACCGGGCCGTCTTCCAGGTAGCCGTCTTTCCTGCCGAAGCCTTCCGCTCTGCATCGGAGATACTATCCTTCGTTAAAGATAAATTTAAAGCTCAGGGGGATGAAGCCCCCTTTAACTACAATGGGTCCAATGCTGTGCTGGCAGATTTCACCTTCCAGGCTGGAACACATCCGTCCCGGGGATACGTAGTCGGAATTCAGGGGAACTCTTACAACTATCTTCTCATGACCTTTACAGCTGAACAGTTCTACCCGGAGTACCACGATTTCCTCCTTTCACTGTTAGATAGCTTTGCTCCCGGGGAAGAAGCTCGTCTATATCCGGGTCCTATCAGCCAATTCTATCGAAGCTTCCCGGATCCCGAACCTGTGCAAAAAACAGTTCGCTGGGGGAATTCTTCCCTCCCTGTGACAGTAGGGACAGGTGAAGTAGAAGCAAATTCGGTGGTAATTGAACGAGAAGCCCGAATCCTGGCAAAGTTTGCAAATCAACCTCACCTCTTTCCGGAAGCCTGGAAGCGGTACTATCAGATCATCTATCGCGATACGTATCCGCGTCTTTTCCCTCTTGCCGATGCACTGGGGAAATACTTTGTTTCCCAGAAAATTCCCCGGGAAAGAATTCCCCAGGAACTTTTAAGCCTTCTCCAGGCTTTTACCTACGAGCGGAAACCGTCCCTCTCCGACCTTGAGTCTCCTCTGGAAGCAGCGCTCTCTGCAAAGGGAGACTGCGATGCACGTGCACTGATCTATGTTATTCTCCTGCGGAATTGGGGATACGATTCGATTCTCCTGGTTTCTTCCACCTATCAGCATGCCATGGCCGCTTTAGATATTCCAGGTGAAGGAGCTCGGATTGAGTTTGAAGGGAAATCATACTTAGTGGCGGAATTGACCGATCAGGTAGGGATAGGTTTGATAAACAAGACCATGGCAGACCCCACTCAATGGATACCCATTCCGTTTCATGGAAAAATAACCCCTTAGCGGAGGTTGCAATAACCTGTATAATTAAAGAAGGAGATGATGGAGCAAAAAAACACTCCCCCTTCATATGCAGAATTAGATCCTAAAAAGCAGGAAGAGTTTCTTTCCGGTCTCGGTGGATTCTCTCCTACCCAGAGGGAGATTTTTCATATCCTCTGTTCGCAGTGGCAACCCTTTATCCCGTATTCCCAGATTCTGAATCGGTTAATCGGCCTTATTAAAAATCCTTCCTTTGAGTTGGATCAACTACTTGATAAATTCTTTACCCTCCGGTGTGGAATTGTACGTCTAAAAATAGAAAATCGGGAATTGCATAAAGAGCATATCATTCTAACCGATCCCGGCGACTGCCGGTTTTATACCACTCTCATCCAGAATATGCTTACGGAATTTTACTATGATCCGGAGATGCCCCTCCCCCTCGAATCTTTCCTCTACAAGAAAGGTTTCCAGATGCCGGAAGAATGTACTCTGTACGTTTCTGAATCAGAGTATGTAGATCTATTTAATCCCCCCTCTGAAGATAGGTCGATTCTTCTTCGGCTCCCTGTTTCAGAAAAAGAATGTCTGTTGATCCCGGCCGGAGAGGGTGAGCGGCTACTCCAATACGGCAGAGCCAAAGCACGTCAGTATATGGATAACCCCGATATCGCATTGGAGGTGGCTAAAATCCTTTCTCTATCGATCTCAGAACTACGAAAACGTACAGAAGGTTCAGATCCTGCAAACTGGATGGAAATTATTCGGGGAATGTATTCCATTGGTTCAGATCCTCTAATACGTAGAAAGGCGATGCTGGACACAAACTTCTTCCCCCTGACCCTTGTATTAGAGAAACTTCTCCATTGCTACGAAGAAGAACAAAAAAGGAAACATCAAGAAGCCTTTGAATGGGAACAGGACATGGATGCGGTGATACGAACCCTGGAAACTCAAACAGAACCTTTGATTCAAAAAGGGCAGATTGAAGAAAGATTGGGGACGTTGAAAGGAAAATATGGAAACACGTTCGATTCCTTTCGTGCCCAGTTTTACCGCAGGTACTTGGAGAATGTAGAAGGTACCCATCTGCCTCAGTTAATTCCCTTAAAAACCGGTTTCCTCATTCGCCAGCGAGGGTATCCCTTTTTTATAGAGCGCTTACGGCAATACAGAGATATTTTACTGGAAACATACACAGAGGAAATGATCTATTGGATAAAAACAAACAATAGAACCCGAAGCACTCTTTTTGTTGGAACAGAACAGCTGGAACAGGATATGAGGGATCGATTGAAAAAAATAGACCCGGACTTTGCCGTGTTTCTGGAAAAACCACAGATACTGTTTGAGCTGATCTACTCTCATGCAAGGGAAACAAAGAAACTCCAGTCCGCCGATACGATAAAAAAAGAACTGGAAGCCTATTTTCAACCTGATTCGCAGCAGCTGAAAAGCCTGCTGTATCTATTCCACATAAGTATGTTAGACCTCTTTCTCCGCGGCTTCGGTCAATTATCGTTCTGGAGACAAATTTGGTTCCGTATTTCCGGTCGATACTCCACGTACCTGTCCCGTTTTCAGGGGAAAAGCTCAAAAATGCTCTCTTCAACCACTGCACGAGAAGCGGCTGTTGAAAGAAAATCCCCGGCCTCCATTCAAAAGTCGATGCCTAAAACAAGGTACACCCGCCGTCAGCAGGAAGCAGCATGGGAAGCCTTTTCCAGAACAATCCGGAGCAAAAAAAAAGGAGAGTGAACCTCTCCTTTCCCCTTTTGCCTCCGGGAAACTCCTCCACGCAGGAAAATCCCCCTTTTTCTCCTCCGGAAGTTGCCTTTTATTGTACGCTGTAAATTCTCTTCCGTCAAACATTTTTTGTTATATATCTTGTCAGGACATCTGAAGACAGATACAGTGGCTCCATGCTGAGTTTTTGGGTTCTGTACAATGCGGTTTCAGAGTCGTCCCCAGATACCAGCCTGGACCGGATTTCCGAAGCAGCCGTAAAGGATGAAGCAGAAACTGTCCTTCTCCACCTTAGGCAGTCAGGGTATCGTTGCCAGGAATATCCCTTAACGAACATTTCCCGCCTGGTAACGGATTTAAGGCAGCCTCCGGATATGATCTTCAACCTCTGCGAAGGGTTTAACGGAAAAGCCAGCCTGGAGATGCACGTAGCTGCCTTGCTCGAACTGATGGAAGTACCCTTCACAGGAAATTCGGCTAAAACCCTGGGCATTGCGCAGGACAAGAGTATTACCAAACGGCTTCTTACCTCTGAGGGGATCCCTACCCCTCGATGGACTCTGTATACAGGTGAGACAAACCCCCAGACCAAAGGGTTGAGATTCCCCCTCATTGTGAAACCTTCCCGGGAAGATGCCAGTCTGGGTATCTCCCGGGAGAACGTTGTTGAACAGAGAGAAAAGCTGGAATCTATAGTTCGAAACCTGTACCTTCGGTACCGTCAACCGATTTTAATAGAGGAATTTATAATTGGACGGGAATTTAGTGTGAGTCTTCTGGAGTGCAGGGGAGTCCTGCAAATCCTCCCTATTTCTGAACTATCCTTTCAAGGATTGGACTCCGATTCCCCTCCCCTGGTGAGCTACGAAGCGAAATGGATCGAAGAGAGCCCGGAATACAAAGGAACCCCTTCCGTTTGTCCTGCATCTCTCACGGAACCCTCATCAAAAATCCTAAGAGAACTAGCACGAAGAACGTTTCGGCTATTGGGCGGAAAGGATTATGGCCGGGTTGATTTCCGGATGGATTTCCAGGGGAATCCCTATGTTTTAGAGTACAATCCAAATCCGGATATTTCCCCTTCCGCCGGATACGTTCGATCCCTCGAGGCGGCAAATATTTCTTACACGGAGTTTCTCTCCATTCTGATTCAGAACAATCTTCCCCATCTTAACGCCAAGGAGACATCCCTATGAGATCCCCCCTGATTCGTCCCTTTACTTTAGAAGACCGTTCACCGATCCTAACCATCCTGGACCAAACCAGCATGTTTACTCCCGAAGAGATCGAGGTAGCCCGGGAACTGATCGATGCCTGGCTCTTTGAGCCTGGTCAAAAAGATTACATCCTGTACACTGCAGAAGGTGAGAATCAAGTCCTCGGCTATGTTTGCTACGGTCCTACCCCGGCTACAGAAGGAACCTTTGACCTGTACTGGATCGCAGTGGATCCCCGATTCCAGAGAGAAGGCGTAGGAAAGCAGTTATTAACGTTTACCGAAAACCAGGTAAGAGAAACAAACGGGAGGCTGTTAATTATTGAAACATCCTCCCAGGAAAAGTATGCCCCAACCCGGGCTTTCTATGAACGGAATAACTATGTCCTTGAAGCCCATATCCGGGATTTCTATCGAAGGGGAGATGACCGGCTCATCTACGTTAAGCGATTCTAATTACGCCTCCCAAAGTTCCGTCAGGAATTGTCTGGTTTCTCTTAAAACAACTCCAGGATCCGGAGGCACGGTAAATATCTCAAGAGAGACCCATCCGTCAAAGTGCGTCTTAGATAAAACATCAAACGCAGGCTTAAACTGCAGGATCTCTGTACTCCGAGGCCAGGTTCCATCCTGATTATTCAAATGTACATGCCGGATAATAGAACGATGCTTTGCTATAAGAAGTTCCCACGGCTCTGTTTCATCCCCTGTATTGTGAAAATCAAACATTCCGGAAAGACCGGCACTGTTGATCTTCCGGATATAGGCTTCCGCTTCTTCCAGTGTGTTTACCCTATCCGTATACGCGGAAGATAATGCCTCGAGCAAAATTACAGAGGATCTCCGGTGCGCCCGTTCCGCAGCTTCTGCAAGGCCCTCCCGAAAGTACGAATCTGCTTTCCATTTTGAGATTCCTTCTGTAGCCCTCTGTTTGGGAGAACCCAGTACCAGTACTCCTCCCCCCAATTCTCCGGCCAGGTCAATCAACCGGTGCAGATGCTCCCAGGCGCGTTTTCTTTCCTCGACATTTT
Organism: Spirochaetales bacterium; assembly: GCA_017998025.1. Classification (GTDB taxonomy): domain Bacteria; phylum Spirochaetota; class Spirochaetia; order DTKZ01; family DTKZ01; genus DTKZ01. Next base: position 440 of record JAGODW010000045.1, on the reverse strand, counting down.
CTGAAACAAGCCTCAGGCCTTCCGGCTTTACAAAGAGCCAGTGGAATCCCACAAAAGAAAGGCCTGAATTCTGTAATCCCTTTTGAAGACGCCGGAGTCCTTTCTCTATTGAAGAGGATGAAAAATCTCCGAAGATAGTATACGGTGCCACCTCTACACCCTGGAAATCTTCTTTTGCCAATAGGTCCAGAGATGGCTCTAAATCCATCTTTCCAAAGAGTTCATTGCAAACTGCAAATCGATTTTTCATACGTTGTTTCCTCAAAGAACATGACAAATGTCATAAAGTTCTTTCTAAGAACTTGTGTTTTTACACCGTTGTTATACAATAGAGTATCATGAAACGAAGCGAAATCAATTCTATAATTAAAAACTATGAAGGGTGGATTGCATCCATGTCTTTTCATTTACCTCCCTGGGCACACTGGACTCTAGAACAG
>JAGODW010000044.1 GCA_017998025.1 Spirochaetales bacterium | reverse complement strand
TCTCCGCATTGAGTAATGCATTCGACCTTTCGCATGTCTTTTAATACCATAAACCATGGGTTCTTTCAATGTTTTATTTTAATCTTCCGTTCATAGCTTCCGGATCCGGTATACCAACAATAAAAGTAAAAAATAAAGATAGAACACTCCTCGAAAAACACGCCAGGGTTTTCGCACCAGATCATGAAAGAAATCATACCCTTTTTCGAAGGTCTCACGGTTCGGACGGATTCGTTTTCCTGAAATGATATCAAAGGTAAGAGGGCTATAGATCACGATCGAGGAAGGGAGGGAGCCCTGGTTTCGTCGTATCCATCGTTCCTTCCCCCGTAGACCCGGACCCAATAGGATGCAGTGAGGGGAGGCCTTCCGCATGGCTAAAAGAATATCTTCCTCCATCTGAGGGGGATAGTACCCGGGATACCGTCCTACCAGTTTTAATCCCGGAAACGTCTGTCGGATATTCTTTTCCGCCTGCTGGAGGTAGGGCGGTTTTCCCCCCAATAGATAGAGGGATAAACCTTTCATTTCCAGCACCCGGATGAATCGAATCACAAAATCAAAGGGGTAGTACCGATGGGAAATCGATTTATGGAGAAAACGGGCCCCTTTTAGAATCGTCTTTGACACGGGTATTACCTGTGCAGCATTTCCCACGCAAGCCCGAAACTCCGAGTTTCTCCGGGCCTTTAAAAGATCCCATAGGCTTAGAAACAGCACGGTACGAACCCCTTCGCCCTCCAGAAGGTTTAAAACCGATTCCTCGAACTCCGATTCAGAAATATCATCTACCGGGACACCGAGGACTCGTTCCCGACACTTATTTAAGGTTCTTGTTGCAACTTCCACGTTTTTCTCTCCCACAGAATAATCTGCACTGCCGCAACACCAAAGACTGGAGCTGTTTCAGTCCGAAGTACCGTAGGTCCCAGGTAAGCAGGAAAAAACCCTGCAGACTGAAGAAACCTCGTTTCCTCCTCTGCAAGGCCTCCCTCCGGCCCTATCACCAGTGCAATCGCTTTTCGATGGATGGAAAGATACTCATGGAGGGATGTTCGTGCAAGGGGTGCCTGATGAAAGAAGAGCCCTAGCCATTCCGGCGATTCGGGATTCCAGAAAGAAGGGATCATTTCCAGGGGAATAGGGGGGTGTATCTCCGGCACCTCAGGAGATCCTGACTGCTGGGCTGCTTCCCGGGCTATCCGCATAAGCCGCTTCACCTTTTCATCCGGAGCTTCCCAGCGGGGAATCGAATACCGGCTCACCAGAGGTACAATTTGGGCAACCCCCAGCTCTACAGCCTGACGCACGATGAGGTCCATCTTTTTCCCCTTGGGAAGACACTGGAACAGGGCAATCTCCGGGAACGGGCGTTCCAGCGGGCCTCTTCGTTGGACCCGGAGACGGCAGCGGGAACTCCCCACCTCCTCCAGGGTAGCATGGTACAGATTTCCTGCCCCATCGGAAGCGGTAAAGGAATCCCCTTTCTTCTTTCGTAAAACCCGTATAATTCTATGGTACTCTTCACCCGCTAATTCGAGGAATTCTTCCCCCTGGTAGGAGGATGGTAATATAAACAATCTCATGGGACCCGTCTTATTGAATTTGCACAAACACTCTTCGCCGCCGGGGGCCGTCGAACTCGCAGAAATAGATCCCCTGCCAGGTTCCTAGCGATAAAGCGCCCTCCGTGATGGGGAGAGTAACGCTCGAACATAGCAGACTGGCCTTAATATGAGCGGCCGAGTTACCTTCTCGATGCTGGTACGAGTCGTGGAGGGGAACCAGCTTATCCAGCTCCCTCAAAATATCTGCTTTTACCGAAGGATCCGCCGCTTCGTTGATCGTAACTCCTGCCGTCGTATGCGGTACATACACGACGCAGATCCCCTCTCGTATCCCAGATGAGGTTACGATCCCCTGTACCTCCCGGGTAATATCGATCAATTCCGTAGAGGATATGCTTTGAACCTGAAGGGTGTTCATCTAATTTTTTTCTCCCTTAAGGAATTTCACCGCTTCCTGAAGCACCAGATCATATTCCAGATCATACACCGGCGGATTCGTTAAATGCCGATGTATCTCGTTCCGAACCATCCGTTTTAATACCCGCTCGGACAGATCCGGATTCGCGCTTCGGAGACTCTCTACAAACTTTTCCACATCCTGATCCGTCAAATTCGGATGGCTGGAAACAAATTGAGCAATCTCCCGGGAAGCAAGCAACTTAGAATAGGCTTCCAGTTCCTTTTCCGAAAAAGTGGGTTCTTTTACCTCCAGATCCGGGCTGACTCCAACCTTATCGATAGTAACTCCGGAAGGGGTATAGTACCGAGCAGTGGTTAACCGGAATCCTGTCCGCCCCAGACTTCGCACCTGTTGTACGGATCCTTTCCCATACGTCTTGGTTCCCAGCAACGTTGCTCGTTTCCGGTCCTTCATAACTCCGGCAAATATCTCCGACGCAGAGGCAGATCCATTGTCGATCAGTACCGCAATAGGAATGTCGGCAGGGACAATCGTACCCGGCTTCGCCTCGTACACAGCATTCTCCGCTGGGATCCTGCTTCGGGTGCTGACAATTACCCCCTCATCGAAAAAGAGATCCGCTGTCTCCACTACAGAGCTCAGGAGACCTCCCGGATTACTTCGTAGATCGATGATGAGAGACCGATACCCCTGGGAACGGAAAGTTTCTATTGCCTCCTGTACTTTGTCATCCGTATAGGGGGTGAACTGGATAATCCGAATATACCCGATTCGACCGGGTATCGTATCGTACCGTACCGTAGGCACCTGAATTACCGCACGAATCAGAGGAACATCGAACTGAACTCCAGCCCCCCTCTGAACCGTTACTGTAACGGTAGTACCCGGCTTTCCCCGGAGTCGGTTTACCACTTCGTCAATGCTGAGCTTTTCCGTGGATTCTCCTTCAATTTTTACGATAAGGTCCCCTGCCTGAATCCCCGCATGGAAAGCCGGCGTGCCTTCGATCGGAGCCACTACTTCTACGAAAGAGGAAGTTTCCTTGCTCTCTTCTGAAGGGATTTGCTTATTAATGTATAATCCTACCCCTCCGAACTCTCCCGCAGTGGTGTCGTTGAGAGTACGCATATCTGTTTCCGTAAGGTAGGCGGAATGAGGATCCTCCAGACTCTCAAAGAGTCCTTTTAAGGCTCCATCGATCAGCTTCTCTCCATCTACTGGATCTACATAGTTGTTCTGAACATACAAATAAATAAACTGGAACAGGGAGAGAAGACTCTGAGTCTTACTATCCACAGATTGAGCAACGAGGGCAGGTGTACACAGCAAGAATACCAATAGAATCGCCGTAACGCTTCCCAGGAAGCCCCAGGGAACCCGTTTATTTTGCGAAGGGCTCGAATCACTCATCGTTTCTTTTCCTTTCTCCTTCAAATGTACACGGTTTCAAAGATATTGACCACCGATTTATCCCTTCGTAGTATTCCACATGATGTGGAATAAAAACAACCTTCATTACGTGGGATGCATCTGGGAAATCCTCCGATTACTTTTTTTATTTTCCCTTATTTCTTTTGTAGTGAATCCAGCCGGAAATATCGTGCTCACGATCTACCTTCTGTGGCTCTGCGCCCCTCTGCTTTCCTTGCCGCTTTTGTTTTTTCTCCTGGCCTACCTTCCCGATCGTTTCTCTTCCCTGCGCCCGGTTCTCGTATTTGGGAAAATAGTAGCTCTGGTACCCGAGATCCTCTTACTTGCCCTGCTCTTCTTTCTTCCCTCTTTAGCAAATACAAGTATCGTACGGTCGAGCCTGGCAGTTCCTGCTGCTATGGGAATAATCGATTTCCTTTTTCTCCTATTTCTGCTATCCTATAAGCGAAAAGGGGAATCTTAGATGCATATTGTCCCTGTAGCAAGCGGAAAGGGGGGTGTGGGAAAAACGCTCCTTGCAGCAAATCTGGCCATTGCCCTGGGGCAGGCAGGTAAACGGGTGGTTCTCTGCGATCTGGATTTAGGGGGATCGAACCTCCATCTAATCCTGGGTATTCCTCCCACTCAAGAAGGCCTCGGCACTTTTATAAACCGGAGAGACCTCCATCTATCTGAAATCCTTGTTCCCACCGAGTATCCCAACGTAACATTTATCCCGGGTGACGGAGAGATTCCTGGCGCAGCAAACCTTACCTCTCATCAGAAACAGAAAATTCGACGGAACCTTCTTACTCTCGATACCGACTATCTAATCCTGGATCTAGGAGCCGGAACACACTCCAATGTCCTTGATTTTTTTCTTCTTTCCGGAAGAGGGGTAGTGATCACTTCTCCTACACCGATGGCTACGGTAAATGCCTATGTGTTCCTTAAGAACACGATCTACCGGATCCTGGCCCAATCGACGAAAAAGAAGTCGGAAGCATTCCAATACCTGGAACACCTGCGAAAAGAAGGAACTGCATTCCAGAATCTCTATATTCCTAAACTTCTGGAAGAGATACAGGTTCGCGATCCTGAAGCCTATGAAACTTTTCAACAACAGGTACAACAGTACCATCCGCGACTTGTACTCAACATGGTGGAAGATCCCCGGGATGCAGAAAAAGCAACGAAACTCAGAAGGTCCTGTCAGCAGTATCTGAACCTGGACCTTGAGCATCTGGGAGTGATGTACCGGGACGACATACAGAATATTGCCCTCGGATCCCGGTTACCCATCATTCTGTATCGGCCTCAATCGGTACTTTCCATTGCAATCCGGAGGATCGCAGACAAACTGATTCAGGTAGAAGACGAATCGGACCTGTTGTTTTCCAATCTTGAGGATACCTTTCAGGAGGCTACTCTGGAGGCAGAGGTAGATTTCGAAGCAAAGATGGATGATCTGGAAGAACTGCTCCATACAGAAACGCTTACTCTGGGGGATTTGATCGAAACGGTGAAGATGCAGCAGTTTGAAATCAATCAGTTAAAAAAGGAAAACAATTTCCTGAAAGCAAAGCTGATGAATCTGTTGAAGGGCTCCTGAGGATCCGCCAATGCCAGAAAAAAAGTATTCGCTCAAAGGAACCCTTGCGGTATCTGTTCGAACGAACCAGTTGGAAGCAATACTTTCCTTTACCCCAGGTTCCGATACCCGTCTCTGGGGCATTTCAGATCTTATTTCCTTTCTTACTACCCATGCTGTAAAGGAAGGATACTCTCCCCAAAACCTGGAAAAGGTACTCCGGCAGCTTGAAAAAGGTTCACAGCCCCTGGAAGTAATCGTAGCAAAAGGAACTCCACCGGAACACCCGGAGCCGGAAAAGGCAATCTGGCAGGAGCTCCCTATCCCGGAATCTTTTAAACCAGATGCGGAAACCGCGTTCTCCTCTGCAGGAAATCCTATCATCACTCAGGAGAAGGTTGAGCGAAAAAAGGTTGAAAAATGGGTTGAAAAAAAATCCCCCCTGCCGTTCCTTCCCTCCAGGAAAGAACCTGTAACAACCGTTGAAAAAAAGGTAATCCAGGAACGAGTGTACGTCGATCCTACCGTGGTAGGAAAGGGGTACGTGATAGAAGGGAGCCGGATTGCCCTTATTGAACCCTTTAAGGAGGGGATACCCGGCCGGGGAGTAACCGGGGCCTTGATCCTTCCTGAACCTCTACCGGATCCCTACGTGTACGCGGGGAAAGGTGTTGAGAAAAAGAATGGGGAACTCATCGCTCGCCAGACAGGTTTTGTCCGCTGGGGAAAAAATTGGGTGGAAATCCTTCCCTTCAAGCCTCATGTCTGGGAAGTTTCCCTATCCTCCGATAAGGCTACCTGTTATCTCTCTTTCACCCCTGGTAGTAGAGAGGCTCGAGTCCCAAGCTCGTCAGAAATCCTGCAAGCAGCGGAAAAGCTATCTTACCCCCGGGAGTTTCTTCAATCGGCTGAGGAAATCGACTCGTTGGTTCAGCATATTCTTTCCCTGAGCAAGCCTGTACAGAAGGTTCCTATTTCTCGTTCAGAAGATGCAAAAATAGAAATTCGAGTCACTGAAGACAAATTGAAAGCGTACCTGTACCTGCGAAAAGGGAGGGGAAAAGGAAAACCTCTTTCCTTAAAAGAAGTAGGAACCCTTATCAAACAAAGCAACCTGAAAGGCCTTGATTTTGCCAGAATTCAAACCGATATTCCTGCATTTTATCGGGGGAACGAACAGGAACTAACGGAATACCTCCTGGCAGAAGGGAAAGCCCCGACCTCGGGACAGGACAGAAAGTTTGAGTGGTCTGTCCGGTTTTTTGAAAAATCCATTGTAGAACAATTGAAGAAGGCAGCCCGGGAGAATCAAGCGGCTATTGAAAGGATCCATTCTCTTTCCATATTCCCCGTCGAATCGGTGGAAGAGATGGCTCCCGTAGAAAAAGAGCAGCGGGTAGTGGTGATGAGCCCTCTCGTTCCGGGACAACCAGGGGTGGATGTGTTTGGAAACGTTCTTCCAGGATTACCCGGTAAGGATCCCCGGATTGTCCTGTACGAAAATCTGGAAAAAAAACAGAACGTTATTATCTCCACCCTGGAAGGGGTGCTGGAAAAGCGTACTAGCGGGGAGAGCATAGAGTTACGGGTACGTCCCCATAAAGATGGCCAGGTAAAGGTAACTGTTTCTCCCAACCGTATGGAAGGATTCCTGACACTTTCCCCGTCTCAGGGTACGGGTAAACCTATCACCTTTGAATGGATTCAACAGGAAATTTTCAGGGCAGGAATTGTAAGGGGCCTGCAGGAAGACCTTCTGCAAACCGCATGGGAACGTGCAAGAGAGGGAGAACCCGTTATCGAAGCTCCCATAGCGATCGGACAACCGCCCCAGGAAGGCTCATCCAATCGGATCAAGTTTCTTGTTCACCTCGCTACCCATGACAGGGTAAACATCCGGAGTGATGGAACAGCAGATTACAAGACCCGGGACGTGATTACAACGGTAAAGCAAGGGGACTTGATCGCGGAAGTAATGCCTCCGGAGATAATTCCGCAGGATGGATGGGATATTACGGGTAAACTGATCCCTGCAAAGGGTTCTACACCGTTTGACCTGGAAATCGGCCCCAATATTCATAAGGAAGAGAAGAACGGGAAAATTCTCCTTGTGGCGGATGGCAATGGAGAACTTCTATACGATAAAAAGCGTATTCTTGTTCAGAATGCCCATGTAATCAAGGGAAATGTAGACCTCAGTACCGGAAATATTAAATTTCCTGGATCCGTATTAGTGTCCGGTTCTGTAGCAACAGGATTCTACGTCATGTCTGGAGGTGATATCAAAGTTGCCGAAGGAGTGGAGGCATCCCTTCTTTCGGCAGAAGGTTCCATTTACATCCAGCAGGGAGTGAAGGGAGGGGGAAAGGCAGTTCTCAGAACAAAGAAAAACGTGTACGCTTCCTTTCTGGAACAGGCCGTTGTGCTGGCCGTGGGGGATGTGATCATAAAAAACGCTTGTCTCCGGTGTATGATAAAGAGTAACGGTAAGGTGGAGCTTACCAGCGAGAAAGGGATCGTCATCGGAGGAACGATTAAGGCACGGTACGGAGTATTCGCCACAGGGTTGGGTACGGAAAAAGGAGTACCTACGGAGATAAGTTTCGGTCAAAACTATCTTATTGCGGATCAAATCGATCTGGAAGAGAAAGAAATTCGGAAGCTAAATACGATAAAGAATCAGATAGATCATCTGATCCGTCAGTGTGAAAAACAGGGAGACAAGAAAAAACTGGAAGCCTATCGTATAGAGAAGCTAAAAACCCTTAAATTGATCGAATCCCACTCCCTACGGTTATTTAACCTGCGGGAAAAATATGAGGAGCATTTTCCTTCCGAAATCATTGTTCGGGGCACCGTATATCCGGGGGTAGTAATTGAGAGCCATGGCCGTTTCCATGCATTTGCCGCTCCGAAAAAAAATATACGGATCACCTTTGAACCTTCTTCCGGGCGGATTACTGAATCTCCTCTCAACTAGGAGGCATCCGTATGCATCTGGCATCCCTCTTGTACATCCCATATCCTGACTGGCTCAAGCCGGAGATCATCCCCGGGCTTCCCTTCCGCTGGTACGGTTTGATGTATCTCTTTGCCTTTACCACTGCGTACCTGCTGGTAAAACGACAGGTCCGGGAAGAGAAGCTCCAGGTTCGGGAAGAAGATATTACCAATCTTTTTTTCTGGGCGATTCTCGGATTACTCGTGGGGGGAAGAATTCTTGCTACACTGGTCTACGACACCTCGGGGCGGTACTGGCGCAATCCTCTTTTAATCTTCTGGCCGTTCGATGAGAAATTTCGTTTCGTCGGGCTCCAGGGTATGAGCTATCATGGAGGCCTCCTTGGCGCTGTGCTATCGATTGTCATTTACTGTAAAAGGAAAAAATTCTCTATCCTGGAATGGGGAGACAGGATTGTAGCGGCCGTTCCCCTGGGGTACACGTTTGGCAGGTTAGGAAACTTCATTAATGGGGAACTCTACGGCCGGATAACGGCTGTTCCCTGGGGGATGCTCTTTCCCCATGCAGAGAAAGTTCCCCTCCGGGATCCACGGGTGCTGGAGATAGCCCAGAAGGCAGGAATTGACCTACCTCAAGCTCTTTCTACTGCAAATTCCTTTG